>JAHYJF010000133.1 GCA_019428955.1 Burkholderiaceae bacterium | reverse complement strand
GGTCAGGTCAAGAATCACCAGGTCAAAGCTCTCCTTGGTGCCGGAGACATAATCCCAGCCATCGCCGATGTGGACCTCGAGCCGCGGGTCGTCGAAGACGCCGCGGTGCACCTGGTGGAGGTACTTGCGCGAGATCCTGACCACTTCGGCGTCAAGCTCGGCCATCACCACCCGCTCCATCGTCGGGTGCTTGAGCAGTTCTTCGCTCGAGCCGCCGTCGCCGCCGCCGATGACCAGGGCGCTGTGCGGACCCGGGTGGCTCAGCGCGCCGGGATGGACGATCGCCTCGTGATAGAAGAACTCGTCCTTCTCCGAGGTCATGTAGATGCCGTCGAGGCGAAATAGCTTGCCGAACTGCGGGGTCTCGAACACCTCGAGGGTCTGATACTTGGTGCGCAGGGTCTCGAGGCGGCGCGAAGCCTTGTAGCCGTAGAACGAGCCGGCGTTGTGCCATTCGACGTGCATTTCCTCGGCGTCGGTATCGGGCTCCAGGGAGCCCCGCAACAGGCGGTTGAGGTTGCGCTCGTCGGGATCGAAGGCGGCTATCAGGGCCTCGATCAGGTGCTCGGCCTTGCTCGAGTTGTCGGTCGAGAAATTGCATACGTAGACGTCGAGGGTGGCGCCGCGGCGCTCCGGCCAGGTGTGCACCGCGAGGTGCGACTCGGCCAGCAGTACGACACCAGTCACCCCGCCCGGTTGCCCCTCGTAATCGGGGAACGTGAAGAAACGCTCGTCGACCCGCTGCAGACCGGCTTCGGCAACTGCCTTCCGGCACATATCGGAGAGCGTTACAGCATCCAGCAAGACCGCATCACTGCACCTGCAACCGTGCAGATCGGCGGTCAGATGCAGTCCCTGCATTTCGCCGCATCCTCGTTGATGGTGCGCTGATCGGCGGGGAAATGCCCGCAAAGTCCGCGCTGACCAGGAAATAACGGAGCCCGTCCGGGCGTCCGCCGCCAATGGTGGTTTGGAAAGCGGGGAATTATAACGGACCCCACCCCTAGGGCCCGGTAAGGCCCCCGCATTTTGCTAAAATCCAATTCTTCACCAGTTCCCCACCAAGTGTGCCACTGCTGCCGCCTGCTGCTGCACCCTCATCCTAGAACGAGACCAAGATGCCTACCAACGGACGCGACGAGACCACGCCCTCAAGTTCCGCGAAAATGGCCGACGCGATTCGCGCCCTGGCCATGGACGCAGTGCAGCGGGCCAATTCCGGGCACCCGGGAGCACCCATGGGGATGGCCGAAATGGCGGTCGCGCTGTGGTCGCGGAACCTGCGCCACAACCCGGCGAATCCGGCCTGGTTTGACCGCGATCGGTTCGTGCTCTCCAACGGGCACGCCTCGATGCTGCTCTACGCGGCGCTGCACCTGAGCGGCTACGAACTGTCGATCGACGACCTCAAGTCGTTCCGGCAGCTGCATTCGAAGACGCCGGGGCACCCGGAGCAAGGTATCACCCCGGGGGTCGAGACGACCACCGGCCCGCTGGGCCAGGGGCTGGCCAATGCGGTCGGGATGGCGCTCGCCGAACGACTCCTGGCCGCCGAGTTCAATCGCCCGGCACTGCCGATCGTGGACCACTACACCTACGTGTTCCTGGGCGACGGCTGCCTGATGGAGGGAATCTCCCATGAGGCCTGCTCGCTGGCGGCGAACTGGCGGCTGTCGCGCCTGATCGCCCTCTATGACGACAATGGCATCTCGATCGACGGCCCGGTGGCCGACTGGTTCTCGGAAGACACCGTGCGCCGTTTCGAGGCCTACGGCTGGCACGTGATTCCGGCCGTCGACGGCCACGACGTCGACGCCGTTGACCGCGCCATCGCGCTGGCGCGCGAATGGGCCCGCAGCGGACGCAACGGCGTGTTCGCACCGACGCTGATCCAGTGCAAGACTGTGATCGGCAAGGGTTCTCCGGCGCGCGCCGGCACTGCCAAGGCCCACGGCGAGCCGCTGGGCGCAGCCGAGATCGCGCTGACCCGCGCGGCCATCGGCTGGAGCGCCGAGCCGTTTGACATTCCCCAGGACGTCTACAGCGCCTGGTCGGGACGCGAGCGCGGCGCGCGGCTGGAAAGCGCGTGGAACGACTTGTTCGCTCGCTATCGGGTCACCGAGCCGGAACTGGCCGCAGAGTTTGAACGCCGGATGCGTGGCGGCCTCGGGCTGGCCTACGATGAGGCGGTCGATGCCGCGATCGAGCAGGCCGTCGCCTCCGCCGCAACCATTGCCACCCGCAAGGCATCGCAGAATTCCCTGCAGCACTTCGGCCCGGCGCTGCCCGAAATGCTGGGGGGCTCGGCCGACCTGACCGGCAGCAATCTGACCGATTTCACCGGCGCCGGAGCGATGCGCGATCGCGGCGGCCGGCTCACCGGCCGGCACATCAACTACGGGGTGCGCGAGTTCGGCATGGCCGCGATCATGAACGGGTTGGCGCTGCATGGCGGCTTCATCCCGTACGGCGGCACCTTCCTCACTTTCTCCGACTACTCCCGCAACGCGCTGCGCATGGCGGCGCTGATGAAGCAGCGCGTGATTCACGTTTTTACCCACGATTCGATCGGACTCGGCGAGGATGGACCGACCCACCAGGCAGTCGAGCACGCCGCGTCACTGCGCCTGATTCCCAACATGGATGTCTGGCGCCCGGGTGACCCGGTCGAGACCACCATCGCCTGGGCGGCGGCGATTGCGCGTCGCGATGGGCCTGCTGCCCTGCTGCTGTCGCGCCAGGCGGTGCCTTTCGTGTCCCGTTCGAGCGGCCAGATCGATGCGATCTGGCGCGGCGGCTACGTGCTGCGCGACGCTGACGAAGCGCAGGCAGTGCTGATCGCCACCGGCTCGGAACTCGGCCTGGCACTGGCGGCTCGCAAACTGCTGGCCGAACGCGGCGTGGCGGTGCGGGTGGTCTCGATGCCCTCGACCTCGGTCTTCGATCGTCAGGACCATGCCTACCGCTCCAACGTGCTGCCGAGCGGCCTGCCCAGGGTGGCACTCGAGGCCGGACTGCCGGACACCTGGTGGAAGTACGGCTGCGCCGCAGTGGTCGGCGTCGATCGTTTCGGCGAGTCGGCCCCCGCCGGCGAACTCTTCCCGCTGTTCGGACTTACCCCGGATAACGTCGCCAGTACGGTGCTCGAGGTCGTGCGCCGTGCGGCCCCTGGAATTCAACGCAAAAAAGGAAAGAAATCATGACGATACGTGTTGCCATCAATGGCTACGGCAGGATCGGCCGCAACATCCTGCGGGCGCACTACGAAGGTGGCAAGAAGCACCCGATCGAAATTGTCGCGATCAACGATCTGGGTGACGCGGAAACCAACGCGCATCTCACCCGCTATGACACCACCCACGGCAAGTTTCCCGGCACAGTGGCGGTCGATGGCGACTCGATCGTGGTCAACGGTGATCGGATTCGGGTGCTGGCCAACCGTAACCCCGCCGAACTGCCCTGGCGCGAGCTCGGCGTCGACGTGGTCCTGGAGTGCACCGGTTTTTTCACCAGCAAGGAAAAGGCCTCGGCCCACCTCGCCGGCGGCGCGAAGAAGGTCATCATTTCGGCCCCGGGCGGTAAGGATATCGATGCTACCGTGGTCTTCGGCGTCAACCACTCGGTACTCAAGGCAAGCGATACGGTGATCTCCAATGCCTCTTGCACAACCAATTGCCTGGCGCCGCTGGTCAAGCCGCTGCACGCCGCGATCGGGCTGGTCAGCGGACTGATGACCACGGTGCACGCCTACACCAACGACCAGGTGCTGACCGACGTTTATCACACCGACCTGCGCCGGGCCCGGTCGGCGACGATGTCGATGATCCCGACCAAGACCGGCGCGGCCGGTGCCGTGGGCCTGGTGCTGCCGGAACTTAACGGCCGCCTCGACGGCTATGCGATCAGGGTCCCGACGCTCAACGTCTCGCTGGTCGATCTTTCATTCATCGCGGCGCGCGACACCTCGGTGGCCGAAGTCAACGCGCTGATGAAGGCGGCAGCCGAAGGCGAACTCAAGGGTGTGCTGGCCTATACCAGTGAACCGCTGGTGTCGGTCGATTTCAATCATGACCCGGCTTCGAGCACCTTCGATTCCTCGCTGACCAAGGTCTCGGGGCGGCTGGTCAAGGTGGGCAGCTGGTATGACAACGAGTGGGGTTTCTCCAACCGGATGCTGGATACCACGGTTGCACTGATGAGCGCGAAGTGAAATGGATTTCCGTCGGCTGGTCGACCAGGAGTTGAAGGATCGGCGCGTTTTCATCCGCGCCGATCTCAATGTGCCGCTTGACGATACCGGAGCGATCGCCGACGACACCCGGATCCGGGCGTCGGTCCCCGGAATTCAGTTCTGCCTGCGCGCCGGTGCGGCGGTGATGGTGACTTCGCACCTCGGCCGGCCCAAAGAGGGCGAGTTGCGGCCTCAGGATTCACTGGCCCCGGTCGCCCATCGGCTCGGTGAACTGCTCGGCCGCGAAGCGCGACTGGTGCGTGACTGGATCGACGGCAACTTCACGGTCAATGCCGGGCACGTGGTGGTGCTCGAGAACTGCCGGGTCAATCCTGGGGAGAAGGCCAACGACGAGGGCCTGGCACGGCGCATGGCGCAACTGTGCGATGTCTATGTCAACGATGCCTTCGGCACCGCCCACCGCGCCGAGGCAACGACCGAGGGCATGGCGCGCTTTGCCCTCGTGGCCTGCGCCGGGCCGCTGTTGTGCGCCGAACTGGACGCGCTGGGCAAGGCGATCGAGGCGCCGCGCCGCCCGCTGGTGGCGATCGTGGCCGGGTCAAAGGTTTCGACCAAGCTGACGATTCTGGAGTCGCTGGCGCACAAGGTCGATCAGCTGATCGTCGGCGGCGGCATCGCCAATACTTTCCTGCTGGCCGAGGGCGTAGCCATCGGAGCCTCGCTGGCCGAGCCGGACCTGGTCGAAGAGGCCCGCACCATCATCAAGGCCATGAGAGAACGCGGCGCAGCCGTGCCCTTGCCGGTCGACGTGGTCGTGGCCGCCGATCTCAGCCCCAGCGCGGTGGCCCGCACGGTGCCGGTCGCCGAGGTCGGCAGCGATGACCGGATCCTCGACTTCGGGCCCCGGACGATGGCCGAGCTGGGAGCGATGATCGCGGGCGCGGGCACGATCGTCTGGAATGGACCGATTGGCGTTTTCGAGCATGAAGCGTTTGCCGGCGGAACCCGTGCGCTTGCCGCAGCCATTGCCGCTTCGAGCGCTTTTTCGATTGCCGGCGGCGGCGACACCCTGGCGGCGATCGCCAAGTTCGGCATCACCGACCGGGTCGGATACATCTCCACGGGCGGTGGAGCTTTCCTGGAATTCCTCGAGGGCCGGGAACTGCCGGCGGTGGCGGCGCTGAGGGCGCGCGCCTGAGGCGGAATAGCGGTATCTTGTCGGTTCAGAGAGCCAATACATGGACTGAAATGATCGAGTCTTCGCCCCGGGCTACCAAGATTGTCGCCACGCTGGGGCCGGCGTCCAATTCGCCCGAGATGATCGAGCGCCTGATCCGGGCCGGGGTCAACGTCATGCGGGTCAATTTCTCGCACGGCTCGGTCGAGGAACACTCGGCGACCATCGGGCATGTGCGCGAGATTGCCGCGCGACTGGATCGCGACATCGGGGTGCTGGCCGACCTGCAGGGTCCGAAGATCAGGATCGGGACGTTTGCCGAGGGCAAGGTCGAACTGGTCAGCGGCGAGCGCTTCACGTTCGACGTCGAGTGCCAAGTCGGCAACCGCGAGCGCGTCGGGCTCGACTATCCGGAACTGGTCAACGACGTCGCCCCCGGCGACACCTTGCTGCTCAACGACGGGCGGGTCACGATGCGCGTCGAGCGCCTGGGATCGTCCACCATCGAGTGCATCGTGCTGGTGGGCGGGACGCTGTCCAACCGCAAGGGCATCAACCGCCAGGGCGGGGGTCTGTCGGCGCCGGCACTGACCTCCAAGGACATGGACGATATCCGCACGGCCGCCAAGCTCGAGGCCGACTTTCTCGCCGTGTCGTTTCCCAAGAACGCTGCCGACATGTACATGGCGCGTGAGCTGATGCGGGCCGCCGGCGGCCGCGCCCTGACCATCGCCAAGATCGAGCGCTTCGAGGCGATCGGCAATCTCGAGGAAATTCTCCTGGCCTCGGACGGGATCATGGTGGCCAGGGGAGACCTGGCGGTCGAAGTCGGCGATGCCTCGGTGCCGGCGCTGCAAAAGCGCATGATCAAGATGGCCAAGGGCCTCAACAAGCTGACGATCACCGCGACCCAGATGATGGAGTCGATGATCGAGTCGCCGGTGCCCACCCGCGCCGAGGTTTCCGACATCGCCAACGCGGTGCTCGACGGCACCGACGCGGTGATGCTCTCGGCCGAAACCGCCGCCGGCAAGTATCCGGTCGAGACGGTCGAATCCATGGTCCGGGTCTGCCTCGAGGCCGACCGCCATGACGCGCTGCCGTTTGACAACGAGTTTCTCAACCGTACCTTCACGCGGGTCGACCAGTCGATCGCACTGAGCGCCCTGTGGGTTGCGATGCGCCTCAAGGTCAAGGCGATCGTGGCGCTGACCGAGTCGGGTTCGACGGCGCTGTGGATGTCGCGGATCGACTCCGGGGTCCCGATCTATGCGCTCACGCCGGCAGCGGCCGGCCGGCGGCGCATGAGCCTGTTCCGCGAAGTCCATCCGCTGAGCCTCGATGTGCACTCGAAGGAGCGCGAGCAGGTGCTGCTCGAGGCTGAGATGCGCGTGCTCCAGGCCGGGGTGGTCGAACACGGCGACCTGATCGTGATGACGATCGGCGAGCCGATCGGCAAGCCGGGCGGCACCAACACCATGAAGATCGTCAAGGTCGGCTTCAACCATTGATAACAGCCGCCGGCCTTGGCCGGCCCAGAGGAGAAATACGCGATGCCCCTAGCATCCATGCGCCAGTTGCTTGATCACGCGGCCGAAAACGGCTACGGAATTCCGGCGTTCAACGTCAATAATCTCGAGCAGGTGCAGGCGATCATGTCGGCCGCCAACGAGCTCGATGCGCCGGTGATCATGCAGGCGTCGGCGGGAGCCCGAAAATATGCCGGCGAGTCGTTCCTGCGCCACCTGATCGAGGCCGCGGTCGAGAGCTACCCCCATCTGCCAGTGGTGATGCACCAGGACCACGGCCAGTCGCCGGCGATCTGCCAGCAGGCGATCCGGCTCGGCTTCAGCTCGGTGATGATGGACGGCTCGCTGCTTGCCGACGGCAAGACCATAGCCAGCTATGACTACAACGTCGACGTGACCAGCAACGTCGTCGCGCTGGCGCATGCCGTCGGCGTCACCGTCGAAGGCGAGCTGGGCTGCCTCGGCTCGCTCGAGACCATGAAGGGCGACAAGGAAGATGGCCATGGCGCCGAAGGCACGATGACGCGCGAGCAGCTGCTGACCGACCCCGAGCAGGCGGCCGATTTCGTCAGGCGGACCCAGGTCGATGCGCTGGCGATCGCGATCGGCACCAGCCACGGCGCCTACAAGTTTTCGCGCAAGCCGACCGGCGATATCCTGGCGATTGAGCGGATCAAGGAAATCAACCGGCGCATTCCCAATACCCACCTGGTGATGCACGGTTCATCGTCGGTGCCCCAGGAACTGCTGACCCAGATCCGAGAGTATGGCGGCGACATGAAGGAGACCTACGGCGTGCCGGTCGAGGAAATCCAGCAGGCGATTCTCTTCGGGGTGCGCAAGATAAATATCGACACCGACATCCGCCTGGCGATGACCGGTGCCATTCGTGAATACCTGGTCAAGAACCCGGGCAAGTTCGATCCCCGCGACTATCTCAAGCCGGCTTCGGCGGCGGCGCGCTCGATCTGCCTCAAGCGCTACGAGCAATTCGGCTGCGTCGGCCAGGCCAGCAAGATCCGTCCGCTGGCGATGGCGGTGATGATCGAGCGCTACGGCAAGGGTGAACTGGCGCAGGTCGTCAAGTAACAGCGATAGTCTTCTTGAGAGGTCTCGAACATGTCAAATTGCCAGTACGAATCGCAAATTCATTCGCTGCCGCTCTTGTCCAGGGGCAAGGTGCGCGACAACTACGCGGTCGGCGAAGACCGCTTGCTGATGGTCACTTCGGACCGGCTGTCGGCATTCGACGTGGTCATGAACGAGCCGATTCCGGACAAGGGCCGGGTCCTGACTCAGATGGCGCTGTTCTGGTTCCGCATGCTCGCCGACGTGGTTCCCAACCATCTGACCGGCATCGCTCCCGAGACCGCCGTCGAGGCCGACGAGGTCGATCAGGTCAAGGGCCGGTCGATGCTGGTCAAGCGGCTGACGCCGGTGCCGATCGAGGCGGTGGTGCGCGGCTATCTGATCGGTTCGGGCTGGAAGGACTACCAGGCGAGCGGCAAGGTCTGCGGCATTGCGCTGCCGGCCGGGTTGCAGCTCGCGCAAGAGCTGCCCGAGCCGATCTTCACGCCGGCCAGCAAGGAGCAGGGCGGGGCGCACGACGAAAACATCTCGTTCGACGAGATGGTGGCGCGCATCGGCCAGCCGCTTGCCGAGCAGATCCGCAAGGTCAGCCTCGAACTCTATGCGCGGGCGCGTGACTACGCAGCCAGGCGCGGTATCATCATCGCCGACACCAAGTTCGAGTTTGGGCTCGACGCCGGCGGCACCTTGCACCTGATGGACGAAGTGCTCACCGCCGATTCATCGCGCTTCTGGCCGGCGGATACCTACCGCCAGGGAATTTCGCCGCCGTCATTCGACAAGCAGTTCGTGCGCGACTATCTTGAGACGGTGCCGGGATGGGACAAGAAGGCGCCGGCGCCGACCTTGCCGCCGGACGTCATTGAGCGCACCGCCGAGAAATACCGCGAGGCCTTGCGCCGGATCACCGGACACGGCCTGGAGGAGTGACCATCATGAGCGAACCGCTGGTAGGCGTGGTAATGGGCAGCAGCAGCGACTGGGAAGTGATGAAGCACGCGGTCGAGGTGCTGCGCGAGTTCGAGGTGCCCTACGAGGCGCTGGTGTCATCGGCCCATCGCACCCCTGACGAAACCCTGGCGTATGCAGCCGGCGCGCAGGCGCGCGGTATGCGCTCGATCATCGCCGGTGCCGGTGGCGCGGCACATCTGGCGGGCGTGATCGCCGCCAAGACCTGCCTGCCGGTGCTCGGCGTGCCGATGCCCTCGAAGTACCTGCGCGGCGAGGATTCGCTGCTGTCGATCGTACAGATGCCGCGGGGTATTCCGGTTGCGACCTTCGCGATCGGCGAGGCCGGCGCGGCCAATGCCGCGCTGTTCGCGGTGGCAATTCTCGCCGGCACAGATCCGGTGATGCCCGAACGCCTGGAAAAATTCCGCGTCCGCCAGAGCGCCCTGGTCC
>JAHYJF010000132.1 GCA_019428955.1 Burkholderiaceae bacterium | reverse complement strand
GGGTCTATTATGAGGACACCGACGCTGGCGGCATCGTCTACTACGCCAATTACCTGCGCTTCTTCGAGCGCGCCCGCACCGAGTGGTTGCGCGCGCTGGGCGCGACCCACGCCCGGCTCGAGGCCGAGGACGGATTGCTGTTCGTGGTCCGCGACTTCAACATTGAATACCTCAAGCCGGCGCGGCTCGACGATGAGCTGGTAATCGCCGTGCGCGTCGCCCAGGCGCGGCGCGCCTCGCTGACGCTCGAGCAGAGCGCGCGGATCGCGGGAAGCGACGAAATCCTGGTCAAGGCCAGGGCGCGGGTGGCCACGCTGCGGCGCGGCGCGACCCGCCCCTCGCCACTGCCGCAGTGGCTGTTGCAGGAGCTGAACCGATGAGTAACGACCTTTCGATCTTCACGCTGGTGGCCCAGGCCAGCCTGCTGGTGCAGGTGGTGATGGCGCTGCTGATGCTGGTTTCGCTCGGATCCTGGAGCGTGATCTTTCGCAAGATTTTCATCATCCGCGCCGCCCGGATCGCGACCCAGCGCTTCGAGGACGAATTCTGGACCGACCGCGACCTGGGCGTGCTCCACGAGCAGCTGCGCGAACAGCGCCGCGACCACGGCCCGCTGGCCAGGATCTTTGCCGCCGGGATGGCCGAATTCATGCGCACCCGCCAGCAACGGCCCAACGATCCGGCCGCCATGCTCGACGGTTCGCGCCGCGCGATGCGCGCCACCAGCCAGCGCGAGCTCGACGCGCTCGAGTCGAGCCTGGCATTTCTCGCCTCGGCTGGTTCGGTCAGCCCCTACGTGGGGCTCTTCGGCACCGTCTGGGGAATCATGAATTCCTTCCGGGGGCTGGCCAATGTCCACCAGGCCACGCTGGCCGCGGTCGCGCCGGGGATTGCCGAGGCGCTGGTCGCTACCGCGATCGGCCTGTTTGCAGCCATTCCGGCAGTGGTCGCCTACAATCGTTTTTCCTACGACATCGATCGCATCGCGAGCCGCTTCGATACCTTCATCGAAGAATTCTCCAACGTTCTCCATCGGCAGGTGGGGTAGCGGCAATGGCAGCGATGCAATCCCGCACGAGTTCCCGACGCGGCAAGCGCCTGGTCTCGGACATCAACGTCGTGCCCTACATCGACGTGATGCTGGTGCTGCTGGTGATCTTCATGGTCACCGCCCCGCTGCTGCCGCCCGCGACCGTCGACCTCGCCCGCGCGGGCGGGGGCGGTAGTTCGCCGGAACGCTACGTTGAGGTCCAGGTCAAGGCCAGCGGCGAACTGTCGGTGCGCCGGGTTAACGTCGGCGATCCCGGCCGGCGGGTGGTCAAGCGCGGCGACCTCGACAGCACCGTCGTGCAAATGCGCGCCGGCGAGGAGCTGCCGATCGTGATCACCGCCGACAAGGCAGTGCCCTACGGTGACGTCGCCGCCATCCTGGGGCAGCTGAAGCAGGACTCGGGCTCGCGGGTGGGTCTGCTGGTCCAGCCGGAACGCTAGGGATGGCGCCAACCCGTCCCCCGGTCAGTGGCGGCCGCTGGAAGGCGATCGGCCTGGCGGTGGCCGTGCACGCGCTGCTGGCCGTCTTCCTGATCGTCGGCATCCGCTGGAAAACCAGTGCCCCGCCGCCGCTGCAGGCCGAACTGTTCACCCCGCCGGTGAACCCGGTGCCCAAGCCGATCCCGCCCGAGCCGGTGCCGCCGCCCAAGCCCCCGCCGCCGGTCCAGCCGGCGCCCAAGCCCGACGTGGCCAAGCCCGACATCGTCACCGAAAAGGCGCGCCTGGCCGCGGCCGAGGCCGAACGCCAGCGTTTTGCCGACGCGCGCAAGGAAACCGAAAAGCGGCTGCGGGAAAAGAAACTCGCCGAGGATGAGGCGCGCCGCAAGGCCGAGGAACTCAAGGCCCAGAAAGACAAGGAAGCCCAGACGGCCCTCAAGAAGGCCGCCGAGCTCGCCAGGAAGGAAGCCGAGGAGAAGGCCCGCAAGGCCGCCGAGGAGAAGGCCCGCAAGGCGGCCGAAGAAAAGGCCGCGCGCGCCGCCGAAGAGCAGCGCACGGCCTATCTCAAGGGCCTGATGGACAAGGCCTCGGAGGGCTCGCCGGCTGGCACGGCCAGTGAATCGGGCACCACCGGGGGTGGGGGCGGGGGCACGGACAATTCCTACCGCTCGCTGCTCTCGTCAAGGATTCGGGCCGGCACCATTTTCTCGATTCCGGCCGAACTGAGCGGCAATCCCAAGGCGGTGTTCGTGGTGACCGTGATGCCAGATTGCACCATTTCGTCGGTCAAACTGCGCAAATCGAGCGGTTTGCCCAGTTGGGACCAAGCCGCCGAGCGCGGTATCCAGCGCGCCAGCCCCCTGCCGCGGATGCGCGACGGAACCTGCCCGCCGGAACTCGAGATCACCCGCGGACCGCGTGACTCGGACTAGCAGGGCGGTCAATCCGCTGGACGGTAACTGCAGCCGACAAATGGTCATGCTCGGGTGACTATAATGACGATTGCCCGTTCCGCGTCCTGGGCGCTTCGCGCCAGCGGGCATTTTCCCGGAACCACGACACGACATGGCAATGCACCTTCCTGAACTCGGATCGAGGGTAACGCGCAGCGCAGGCATATGCCTGATCACGCTTACCACCCTGCTACTACCTGGCATCGGCGGGGCGCAGATGCGCCTTGATGTCTCGGGAGTCGGCGCGGCCCAGTACCCGGTAGCAGTTGCCAATTTCGCCGGCGACGGCCGGGCCGGAACCGACATCGCGGCGGTCGTGCGCACCGACCTGGCCCGCAGCGGCTCGTTCCGAATCGTCGACCTGCCCGTCACCATGTCGGACACCGGCAGCGTCGATTACGCGCGACTGCGCGAACTGGGCGCCGATGCGGTGCTGGGCGGCTCGATTGCCCGCCTGGCCGACGGCCGCTACGACATTCGCGACCGGCTGACCGACACCGTGCGCCAGTTGCAGCTGGGGGGCGAGGCGGTGATCGCCTCCGAAGCCGACCTGCGCTACGCCGCGCACCGCATCGCCGACTTCGTCTACGAGAAGCTGACCGGAGAGAAAGGAATCTTCTCGACCCGCATCGCCTACATCTCCAAGCAAGGCAGCCGCTACCGGCTCAACATCGCCGATTGGGACGGCGAGAACGTGCAGGCCTCGCTGACCTCGAGCGAGCCGATCATCTCGCCGTCGTGGTCGGCCGACGGCAAGCGCATCGCCTACGTCTCGTTCGAGAGCGGCAAGCCGGTGGTCTACGTCCACGATATCGCCAGCGGCCAGCGCCGCGCCGTGGCCAATTTCCGGGGCAGCAACTCCGCCCCCGCCTGGTCGCCCGACGGCAAGAAACTGGCCGTGGCGCTCACCCGCGACGGCCTCTCGCAGGTCTATTTGATCTCGACCGACGGCACCGGAACGCCCCGCCGGCTGCTCACCTCGAGCGGAATCGACACCGAGCCGTTCTTCTCGGCCGACGGACAGCACCTCTATTTCAGTTCCGATCGCGGCGGCTCGCCGCAGGTCTACCGGATTTCCGCCAACGGCGGCGACGCCACCCGGGTGACCTTCGGCTCGAACTACAACTCCAGCCCCCGGATCAGTCCCGACGGGCGCACCCTGGCCTTCGTGACGCGCCGCGACGGACGTTATTACGTGGCTGTCAAGGACCTCGCGGGCAACGGCAAGGAAGAACTGCTCTCGCAGGGCGGCAACGAGGAAGCACCCAGCTTCGCCCCCAATAGCCGCTGGGTCATGTATGCAACCAAAATGGGCGGTCGCGACCTACTGATCGCCGCTTCGATCGATGGCAGGGTCAAGCAGCGGCTCAGCGCCGCGTCTGGCGACATTCGGGAGCCGACCTGGAGCCCCTATGCGCGCTGACCTGCTCACTTACACCAACCAGAAAATTTGAACCCCGGTGACCACTGATCTGTAGCCGCCGAATCACAGGAGGAACCATGTCAAGAATTATTCAACTTTTGCTCATTGCCCTGACGGCCGCCACGCTGTCGGCGTGCGGATCCAACGTAAAGCTCGACGATCCCCAGAAGGCGGCAACCATCGAGAATCGCGATGCTGACGCGGCGGCGGCAGCAGCAGCGGCGGCAGCGGCAGCAGCCAATGCCGCGGCGAACCAGGGCAGTTCGCGCACCGTCGCCCCGGTAGTTGCGGCGCCCCAGGATCCGCTCAATGAGCCCGGGGGAGTGCTGTCCAAGCGCAGCGTCTACTTCGAATACGACAGTTTCGCGATCGGCGCCGATTACCTGCCCGTGGTCGAGGCGCACGCCCGTTACCTCAACGCCAACAAGCAGCGCCACGTCATGATCGAGGGCAATACCGACGAACGCGGGCCGCGCGAGTACAACCTGGCGCTCGGCCAGCGCCGCGCCGAGGCCGTCCATCGCGCCCTGGCAGCGCTGGGGGTGGCGGAAGCGCAAATGGAAGCCGTGAGCTTCGGTGAAGAACGGCCCAAGGCCGCCGGCACCGACGAGGCCGCCTACGCCGAGAACCGCCGCGCCGACATCGTCTACAAATAAACCAGGGGCACCGACACCAACCATGCAAGCACTCCGTTACCAGTACCGGCAACTGTTGCGCACGGCAGGTCTTGCGGTCGCGCTCGGCGCGATCGCACTGTCGGTGCTGACCCCGACCAGCGCCTGGGCGCTCTTTGAGGACGACGAGGCCCGTAAGGCCGTCCTCGAACTGCGCACCGAGAGCCGCGCCAGCACCAAGGAGATGAACCGCGCGATCGAGCAGATGAAGGCGCGCTTCGAGAAGCAGTTCGATGACATGGCGAAACACCTCGATCGCATCGAGGCGACAGCTCGCGGGCAGCTCGAACTCCAGGCACAGCTCGACGCGTTGCGCCAGGAGCTCGCGACCCTGCGCGGTCGCGTCGAGGTCCAGACCAACGAGCTGACCCAAACCCAGCGCCAGCAGCGCGAGACGTTCGCCGCGATCGATGAGCGGCTGCAACGCTTCGAGCCCAAGCAGGTGACGATCGACGGGCAGACGTTCAAGGTCGAGCAGGCTGAGCGGCGCAGCTTCGAAGCGGCGCTGGGCATGTTCCGTGCCGGCGACTTCAAGGCGGCGCTCGGCGCCTTCCAGCAGTTCCAGAGCGCGTATCCGGAGAGCCCCTATGCTCCGAGCGCGGCGTTCTGGGTCGGCAGCAGCCAGTTCGCGCTCAAGGACTACAAGGCGGCGATCGCGACCCACCAGGCACTGATCGCGCTCGCCCCCGACGGGCCGCGCGCTCCCGACGCCACGCTCAACCTGGGCTTCGCGCAACTGGCCGACGGCGACACCAAGGCCGGGCGCAGCACCCTCGAAGGGCTGGTCGCCAGGTTCCCGGCGGCACCTGCGGCCCGGGCAGCCAGGGAAAGGCTGATGGCACTGCCGCCCGACAAGCCGGCTCGAGTTGACCGCAAGAAGACCGGCCGCTAGAATTCTCGATTCCCCGCAGCATGTTGGTGGGGAATTGGTACGGGTCGTTAGCTCAGCTGGTAGAGCACCGGACTTTTAATCCGATGGTCGGCGGTTCGAGCCCGCCACGGCCTACCAAATAAAGTCGTTGCACATCAAGGGCCTGCGCACGCAGGCCTTTTTTGTTGCGCTGCGAGATCGCCCCTTTCACCGGGGTTCTCTGACAAAAATCTGACAAATCGTCAGGAAAAGTCGGCCCGCAGGCAACACCGGGGCCCGCGGGCGCGGTCCCCGTAAAACGCCCTCCTACACCTCGACACCACCTTTTGAAAAGGATGTCGAGCGATGTCTAGTACCCCGTACAAGGAAGTAAAAGCCTGGGCCTTGCGCGTGCGCAAGGCCGGCATCAACGAGTACAAGAGCGGTTTCCGCACCAAGGACGATGCCCGGCGCTGGGCCATGGCGCTCGAGCTCGGCGTTGCCTGGACCGCCCCCTCCCCGACCCACTTCCGGCCCCCGGGGCCGCGCCCGCAGCAGCGGCGGCGCCAGCCGCCCTGCCCCCCGCGCCGACACCACAGCCCGGCCAAGGCCCGCTCAACGGGCTGGCCACCGACGTGACGCTCGCCGCCGCGCTCGGCCAGTACGCCCGCGACGTGGGCGGCGAACAAAAGGGGGCGGCCCAACTGGTCGCCCGCGTCAACACTTACCTGGCCGAGGCGAACCTGGCGTCACTGCGCGCCATCCCCGTGGTCAGCGAGATCGAGCGGGTGCAAATCATCGCCTCGGGCGGTTCCCCCACGGCCGGACGCAGCGATCTATTTTGCATCGAGGAGCTTGACCCCAAGGACGCGCGGGCACTCCGACCCTCGCTCGAACGCGAGCGCCAGCGCCGCCTTGCACGCCGGCCCAATACCCAGGAGCTGCGCGCCGAGCTCGCGAACCGGGCGCTCGCGAGCATCACCCCCTTTGACCTACAGCGCGTCAAGACCGCCATGGCCAAGGATCACTACGCCTCGGCGACGATTCGCCAGGAGTTCGCGCTGCTCAGCGCCGACGAACGCGGCCGGCTGCTCGTCGAACTCGCCCGCTCGCGCACCACGTGCCTGCTTCCATGGCTGGTCTTCGCGATCGAGACCACCATGCGCAAGAGCGAGATCCTGCGCGACCTGCTCTGGTCGCAGATTAACTTCGAGGCGCGCACCGCGCGGCTGCACGACAGCAAGGGCGGGCCGCGCGACGTGCCGCTTACCCAGGCCGCGCTCGACGCGCTCGAGGAGTTGCCGCGCGGGCAAGCCTGGGAGCGGGTTTTCCCGATCAGCGCCGCGGCCCTCGCGAAGGCGTGGAAGCGCGCCTGCGAACGCGCCGGCGTCGAGAACCTGCACATTCACGACCTGAGGCACACCGGGGCGACGATTCACGCGCGCGCCTTCAAGGGGGACATCTTCCTGCTGCGCAAGGTCACCGGGCACAAGACTATCGCCCAACTCGCGCGCTACGTGAACTACGACATGAGCGACGTGCTCGAGACCTTCGACGCTGCCGACGCCAGGGCAGCAGCCAAGAGCCGGCCGCAATCGTACTCAGGTCCGCCCAAATTGCTCGGGCGCCCGCTCTCGTGGCCCCAGCCATGCCGGCGCCGGGCCGCAGCACACCGGGGGCGAGCGTGATCGCCTTTGCGGCGCGGCGCGAGGTGGCGCCATGAGTCGTGCGCAACGTAGCTCCGACCCGAGCAGGATGCTGGCCGAGCGCGTGCGCGCGCGGCGTCTGCGCCGCGGCCTGAGCCTGCACGCGCTGGCGGTGCTGCTCGCCGCGGGGGCAGATCAGGGCGCGCTCGTGCAGCGCCTTTTTCGACTCGAGCGCGCCAAGCGCCCCGAACTGCAGCTCGCCGCCGAGGTCGCCCACGCGCTGGGCATTCCGCTCGCCGCCCTGGTGGCAGCGAGCGCGCTCGACGCGGCGCTCTACATCGCGCTCGATCGGCTGACGCGAGCACAACGCCTGCGGCTGCTGCTGCGTTGGCGCCGTGCGTCATCGTTCCCCAAGCGGTGACGCCCGGCTCGTGGCCCAGCCATTTACATTATTTGTTGAAAGGCCGCCTATACGGTTTAGCGTATATTAAGTGTTTATACGATACATCGTATAAATTGACATTATCCCGTTTACCGTATATCGTCTCTTTATGCGGTATTTCGTATATGAAGAGGTACTCTCATGGCCGTGACCATTAGAAACAGCAAGGAGCTCGGGGAGGCCATTCGGGCCGAACGCCTGAGGAGAAACCTGCGCCAGGTCGATCTGGCCAGCCTCGCTTCGGTCAGGCAGGCCCTGATCTCCAATCTTGAAAACGGTGCCAACAGCGCACGCGCCGACACCCTTCTCAAGGTCCTGGCCGCGCTCGACATGGACTTGGCGCTGGTGCCGCGGCGCAAGGCCGAATTCAATCCGACGGAGTATTGAGGATGGGCCGCAAGCGCAAAGCACGGGCCCTGCAGGTCTATGTCGGCTCCACCCAAGTCGGGGTCTACTCCCGCGCCCCCGACGGCGCCACCCTGTTTCGGTACGACCCCGCCTGGCTGGCTTCCGAGCGCGCCTTTCCGATTTCCCTCTCAATACCACTGTCCGACCGGCTCTGGAGCGGGACGATGGTCAGCAGTTTCCTTGACGGCCTGTTGCCCGACGATGCCACCGTCCGCGACAGGATTGCCTCGCGCGAACATGCCGAGAGCGCGGGGACCTTCGATTTGCTCGCCGCCATCGGGCGGGATTGCGTCGGCGCCTTGCGCTTCGTTCCCGAAGGGGTCGACCCCGGCGATCCGGCGAAGATGGTCTACCGGACGCTAACGGACGAGGAAATCGCGGCGCGGCTCGCAGCCCTTGAAACAGCTCCACTTGGCATGAATGTGGACGAAGACGATTTCCGCATCTCGATTGCCGGGGTGCAGGAGAAGACCGCCTTCCTGAACGTCGCTGGCCGCTGGAACCTCCCGCTTGGCCCGACGCCGACCTCGCACATCTTCAAGCCTGCCATCATGAAAGGCCCAAATGGTGCGGACTTCTCGGACACGCCATGGAACGAATGGCTGTGCCTTGAGCTGTGCCGTGCCCTGGGTCTGGAAGCGGCGAAGGCGCGAGTGCTGATGTATGGCGGCAAGCCGGTGCTGGTGGTCGAGCGGTTCGACCGGCTCTGGCAAGAGGGCGTTCTATACCGGCTGCCGCAGGAAGATATTTGCCAGGCGCTGGGTGTGCCGCCGACGCGCAAATATCAGGCTGACGGCGGGCCGGGCATCGCGGACATCCTCGCGTTTCTCAACGGGGCGGTTGCGCCGCGCGAAGACCGTCTGCGCTTCATGACGGCGCAGATCGTGTTTTGGCTCCTGGCGGCCATCGACGGGCATGCCAAGAACTTCTCCATCTTTCTCTCGCCGGGCGGCTACAGGCTCACTGCGCTCTATGACGTGATGTCGGCTTCACCTTATCCGCAGCTGTCGCCGCACAAGGTCAAGCTGGCCATGGCCGTTGGCGAAAACCGCCACTACCGCCTCAAGGAAATCCAGCCGAGGCACTTCTACCAGACCGGACAGGCGGCGGGCCTGGGCAAACAGGATATGGACGACATCTTCTCCGGCCTGCTGGCACGCATCGATGCGGCTCTTGCCGAAGTTGAGGCGCTTGCCGCCAAGGCTGGCGCACCCAAAGCGACTTCGGCTCCGATCCTTGAAGGGGTCGGCAAGAGGGCTTCGCTCATCAAGTAGGGGAAAGGTTCGTCGACCTTGGGTTTACTAGGCAGCGGCCATTTAACGATATGTCAACGGCGTGCGTCAGTGCGTCAGCGCGTCCGCTGTAGGGAAATGTCATGGGCAATTCTCTTTAGCCCGAATATTTCACCAAGCTGCCCGTAAATAGGTCGGCGCATTCATGGGTTCGTGCGTTGAATCAGGTACTTACACCGATTCGACAAACGAAGCCAGAGGAGATGCGCCGATGCCACATTGTAC
>JAHYJF010000131.1 GCA_019428955.1 Burkholderiaceae bacterium | reverse complement strand
AACCGGTGGCGAAGGTTGCGCCGGCCAAGAAGACGCCGGCCAAGAAGACGCCCGCCAAGAAAGCAGCCGCAAAGAGAACTCCCGCGAAGCAGACTCCGATGAAGAAGTCGGTGGCCGGTGAGTCGGGCGCGACGCCGGGACAGACGCCGATCTCGTTTGACCCGGCCCGTATGACACAACTCCAGGGAGAATACCTGGAGCGTTTGCAGCGCTTGCTGGTTCCCGGAAAACCGGCGCTCGACGACCCGCGCTTTGCGGACCCCAGCTGGCAGGGCGCTGATTTCTACGCCTGGAACGCGGCACTTTACCAATTGAACTCCGAATTCCTGCTCAAGATGTCCCGGGCAGTCGAGGGCGACCCCAAGACGCGCGAGCGGGTGCGCTTTGCCACCCAGCAGATGGTCGAGGCCTTGTCGCCGGCAAATTTCCTGGCGACCAACCCGGCGGCGCAGCAGCGCATGATCGAAACGCGCGGCGAGAGCCTGCGGGCAGGAATCGAGAATCTCATGGGCGACCTGCAGCGGGGTCGGATTACGCAGAGTGACCAGAGCGCGTTCGAGGTCGGGCGCAACGTCGCCACGACTGCGGGCTCGGTGGTCTTCGAGAATGAATTGATTCAGATCATCCAGTACTCGCCAACCACCGAAAAGGTCGGGGCGCGGCCGATGCTGATGATTCCGCCGGCGATCAACAAGTTCTACGTGCTCGATCTGCAGCCGGCAAATTCGGTGGTCGCGGGTTTGGTGGCTCAGGGACATACCGTCTTCATGGTGTCGTGGCGCAACGTCGGCGAAGCACAGCAGACGCTGACCTGGGACGACTACCTCGTACAGGGTCCGATCGCTGCCATTCGCGTGGTGTGCGAAATCAGCGGCCAGGAGAAGATCAACGTCCTGGGCTTCTGCGTGGGCGGTACGATCCTGGCGACCGCCCTGGCGGCGCTTGATGCGCACGGCGAGCGCCCGGTGGCGTCGATGACGCTGCTGACGACCTTGCTCGATTTCGAGGATCCCGGGGTAGTCAACGTCTTTGTCGACGAGCAGCACGTGGCCTGGCGCGAAGCCACTATGGGCTCGGGCGGGATCATGTCGGGCAAGGACCTCGGCGCGACCTTTTCGATGCTTCGCGCCCGCGACCTGGTCTGGAACTACGTCGAGAAGAATTACCTCAAGGGGGAACAGCCGCCCGCCTTCGACCTGCTCTACTGGAATGCCGACAGCACCAATCTGCCGGGTCCGATGTACTGCTGGTACCTGCGCCACCTCTACCTGCAGAACGAGTTACGCATTCCCGCAGCGCTGGAGTGCACCGGAGTGCCGATCGACCTCGGTGCGATCGACGTCCCGTCCTATATCTACGGCTCGCGCGAAGATCACATCGTGCCGTGGAAGTCGGCCTACGCCTCTACCGGCCTGCTTTCGGGCGAGCTGCGCTTCGTGCTGGGAGCGAGCGGCCATTTGGCTGGAGTCATCAACCCGCCGGCAAAGAAGCGCCGCAATTACTGGGTGGCGGACAGGATCTACCCCGATCCGGACCAGTGGCTTGCGGCTGCGCGCGAGATTCCCGGCAGCTGGTGGCCGGATTGGTTCTCCTGGCTGGAGGAGTATCGTGGTGATCTGGTGCCGGCCCCGCGGCAGGCGGGCAACCAAGAATATCGTCCGATCGAGCCGGCTCCCGGGCGCTACGTCAAGGAACGACTGGATTGAGCGGAGAGGCATTGTGCTTGACCGGTCGTGCAATGAGAACCTGGAACTACTTACAAGGGGACCAAGATGGACAAGAAGATCGCGTACGTGACGGGGGGCATGGGAGGAATCGGCACGGCCATTTGCCGGCGGCTCCATGACGACGGTTTCCTCGTCGTTGCCGGCTGTGGTCCGACCCGCGATGTCACCCCGTGGCTGGCGGCACAGAAGGCCGACGGCTACGAGTTTGCCGCGTCGATGGGCAACGTGGCCGACTTCGAGTCGACCCGCGCGGCATTTGAAAAGGTTCGAGCTGATTATGGCAGCGTCGACGTCCTGGTCAACAACGCCGGTATCACGCGCGACGGAGTGCTGCGCAAGATGTCGCTCGAGGATTGGCGGATCGTGATCGACACCAACCTGAATTCGCTGTTCAACGTCACCAAGCAAGTGCTCGAAGGTATGCTTGAAAAGGGCTGGGGAAGGATCATCTCCATCTCTTCGGTCAACGGCCAGAAGGGGCAGTTCGGGCAAACCAACTACTCCACTGCCAAGGCCGGGCTCCATGGCTTCACGATGGCCCTGGCGCAGGAAGTGGCCTCCAAGGGGATTACTGTCAACACAATTTCGCCGGGCTACATTTCGACTGAGATGGTGACCGCGATCCGTCCTGACGTACTTGAGAAGATCGTCGCGACCATTCCCGTCAAGCGCCTCGGCACGCCGGAGGAAATCGGCTCGATGGTCTCCTGGCTCGCCGGCGAGCAGTCGGGATTCGCTACCGGGGCCGACTTCTCGCTCAACGGCGGCCTGCACATGGGCTGACCGCCCACCCACTAACCAGGCGCCTGGCGGCGCTCAGAGGAAGCAATGGGGACCAAGACTCGGTTGATCAAGAAGTACCCGAACCGTCGACTCTACGATACGCAGACCAGTGCCTACATCACGCTCGGTGATGTCAAGGCACTGGTGATTCGCAACGAGGACTTCACGGTAGTCGACGCCAAGACCGAGGAGGACCTGACCAGATCGGTATTGCTGCAGATCATTCTGGAGGAAGAAAGCGCCGGCTCGCCGCTGTTTTCGGCCCAGATGCTCGCGCAGATGATCCGCTTCTATGGCAATGCGATGCAGGGCATGATGGGGGCCTACCTCGAACAGACCATGGAGGCCTTCCAGGAGATCCAGAGCAAGATGCAGGATCCCGCGACGGCGCTCCAGGGATCGGCGCCGCTGCCGTCACCGGAGCTCTGGACCAAGTTCATGTCGGCACAGACGCCGATGATCCAGTCGATGATGAGCAGCTACATCGAGCAGAACAAGAATATGTTCGTGCAGATGCAGGAGCAGATGCAAAAGGGTACGCAGTCGATGATGCGCAACTTTCCGTTCCCTTTCGAACCGCCGAAGTCCGGCAAGTAGCAGACGGTGAACAGCAGGAAGCGCGAGCCGCGCGTCGGCTTTGTTTCGCTCGGGTGTCCCAAGGCGCTGGTCGACTCGGAGCGGATAGTCACCCAGCTGCGCTGCGAAGGCTACGAGATTGCACCGGACTACTCCGGAGCGGATCTGGTGATCGTCAATACCTGCGGGTTCATCGATGACGCGGTCGCGGAGTCGCTCGAAGCGATCGGCGAGGCGCTGGCTGAAAACGGCAAGGTGATCGTCACCGGTTGCCTGGGAGCGCGCAGCGGCAGCGACGGCGGCAACCTCGTGCGCAGCGTCCACCCGGCGGTGCTGGCGGTGACCGGCCCCCACGCGCTCGACGAAGTGATGGGGCACGTCCATCGGCACCTGCCAAAGCCGCACGATCCTTTTGTCGACCTGGTGCCGGCGGCCGGCCTCAAGCTGACCCCACGCCACTACGCCTATCTGAAGATCTCGGAAGGGTGCAATCACCGCTGCTCCTTCTGCATCATCCCCTCGATGCGAGGCGACCTGGTAAGCCGGCCGATCGGCGAGGTGTTGCTCGAAGCCCAGGCCCTGGTGCGTGACGGGGTCCGTGAACTGCTGGTGATTTCGCAGGACACCAGCGCCTACGGCGTCGACGTGCGCTATCGCACCGGTTTTGTTGGCGGCCGTCCGGTGCGCACCAGGATGACCGATCTGGCGCGTGAACTGTCCCAGCTCGGCGTCTGGGTGCGCTTGCACTACGTCTATCCCTATCCCCATGTCGACGAGGTGGTGGAACTGATGGCCCAGGGCAGTGTCCTGCCCTACCTGGACGTGCCGTTCCAGCACTCGCACCCGCGCATTCTCAAGCTGATGAAGCGCCCCGCCTCGGGCGAGCGCAATATCGAGCGGATCCGCGCCTGGCGCGAGTTGTGTCCGGACATCACGATCCGCAGCACGTTCATTGTCGGCTTCCCCGGCGAGAGCGAGGAGGAGTTCGAGCATCTGCTCGAGTTTCTCGGCGAAGCTCGGCTCGACCGCGTCGGGTGCTTTGCGTATTCGCCGGTCGACGGCGCAACCGCCAACGAACTCCCGGGCGCGCTTCCCCAGGAAGTGCGTGAAGAGCGCCGCGCCCGCTTCATGGAGGTTCAGGAGGCAATCAGTGCCGAGCGCCTGCAGCGCTTCGTCGGCCGGGAGATCGAGGTGCTGGTCGATGCTCAGGTGCGCGACGCGCAGGGCCGCGAGGGATTCCTGGCGCGTTCGGCGGCCGATGCCCCGGAGATCGACGGTGTGGTCCTCATCGAACCGAATCTGGCCCTGGCGGTAGGCGAATTTGCCCGCGTGCGCGTCACGCAGGCCGACGAGCACGACCTCTCGGGAGTCTGGGCGGGACCCCGGAACTGAGCATCTAGCTCAGCGCTCCGGCGCAAACAGCCCGACGATCGCGTCCAGTCCGCAGTGCCCGATGGCGTAGGTCGCCTGGGCCGCGACTTGCGGCTTGGCGTGGAACGCGACCGAAATGCCGGCGATTGCCATCATCGCAAGATCGTTGGCGCCGTCGCCGACCACGATGGCCTGGGCTGGCGAGCAGCCAATTCGAGCGCAGGTCTGTTCGAGAGCACGCCGCTTGCCCTGGGCGTTGACGATTTCACCGGCAACTTTCCCGGCGATCTTCCCGGCGACGACCTCGAGGGTGTTGGCACGGGTGAAATCGAGCCCGAGCTGGGCCTTGACCCGATCGGTGAAAAAGGTGAATCCGCCCGAGACCAGCAAGGTCTTGAGGCCGGCATGGCGGGCCGCCGCGAGCAGAGCGTGCGCCCCGGGGGTGATCGCCAGGCGCTCGTTCCAGACCCGCTCCAGGACGCTTTCATCGAGTCCCGCGAGCAGCGCTACGCGCTGGCGCAGGCTCTCGTCGTAGTCGGCAATCTCGCCGCGCATCGCCGCCGCGGTTATCGCCGCCACCTGGGGCTTGCAGCCGGCGAAGTCGGCGATCTCGTCGACGCATTCGATGGTTATCAGGGTGGAGTCCATGTCGAATGCGATGAGCTGGAAGTTGCCGAGCAGCTGCTCGCTCGGAACCAGGGCGGCGTCGATCAGGTGCGCCCTGGCCAGTGCGCTGGCGGCGGCGACGCCCAGGGTCACCTTGCGCCAGCGGGCGAGCGTTGGGGAGCGCTCATCAGCCGGCCTGCCCAACTCGGCGGCAATCGCGGCCAGTGCCGCGTCAGCGAGTGCCGGATGCTGGACGATCAGGTCGGGTGTGGCGTTGGCTGACATGTGGCGGTCCTGCGGTGGCATTGATCAGGGGGAGAGGGCGCGGAGGATCTCGTTCACACGGGCGACGCGTTGCCCAAGATCGGCGCTGCCCGTGGCGATGCGCAGGCGGTCGGGCCCGGCCATGCGGGCGTCGCGGCGACTCTGCAGGAAAGCAATGATCGCCGCGGGTTCGATCGGCGGGCGGGCGACAAACTGCAGCAGCACGGCCTCCGAACTGGCGTCGATGCGGCAGATCCCGAGCGGGCGCGAGGCGACGCGCAGCCGGTGAGTCTCGATCAGCGCGCGGCTCGGGTCCGGGAGTGGGCCGAAGCGGTCGACGAGCTCTTCCTGGAGGGAGTCGAGCCCGTCGCGGGTGCTGCAGTTGGCCAGCCGCTTGTAGATTGTGAGGCGCTCATGGACATCGCCACAGTAAGTTGGCGGCAGCAGCGCCGGGACGTGAAGATTGATCTCGGTCGTGGTGGCCAGCGGTGCGGTGATGTCGGGCTCGTGGCCCGCGCGTAGCGCGCGCACCGCCTGGTCGAGCATTTCTGAATAGAGCGCAAATCCGACCTGCAGGATGTCGCCTGACTGCGATTCGCCGAGAACCTCTCCGGCACCGCGAATCTCGAGATCGTGCATAGCCAGGTAAAAGCCGGCGCCGAGGTCCTCCATCATTTGGATCGCCTCGAGACGCTTGGTGGCGTCGCGGGTGATTGCGCCTTCGTCGGGAATCATCAGGTAGGCGTAGGCCTGGTGGTGCGAGCGCCCAACGCGACCCCGCAACTGGTGCAGCTGGGCCAGGCCAAAGCGATCGGCCCGGTGGATGACGATGGTGTTGGCGCTGGGAACGTCGATGCCGGTTTCAATGATGGTCGTGCACAGCAGCACGTTGCTGCGCTGCTGGTGGAAATCGCGCATCACGTTCTCGAGATCGCGCTCGTGCATCTGGCCGTGGGCCACGGCGATGCGCGCCTCGGGCAGGAGTTCCTCGAGTTCGCGGCGCCGGTGCCCGATGGTGGCGACTTCGTTGTGCAGGAAGTAGGCCTGTCCGCCGCGCTTGATCTCGCGCATGATCGCTTCGCGGATCACGTCGGGAGATTCGCGGCGCAGGAAAGTCTTGATCGAGAGGCGGCGTTGCGGCGCGGTCGCGATTACCGAGAAGTCGCGAATGCCCTCGAGGCTCATGGCCAGGGTCCGCGGGATCGGGGTCGCGGTCAGGGTCAGTACGTCGACATCGGCACGCAAGGCCTTGAGTGCCTCCTTGTGGCGGACGCCGAAACGATGCTCCTCGTCGATGATGACCAGCCCGAGGTTGCGGAACTTCATGCCGCGCGAGAGCAGCTTGTGGGTGCCGATGACGATGTCGATCTGGCCCTTGTCCAGCCCCTCGATGGTCGCCTCGACTTCGCGCGGCGAGCGGAACCTGGAGAGTTCGGCGACCCGGATGGCAGTGTTGGCGAAGCGGTCGGAGAAAGTCTCGTAGTGCTGCTCGGCGAGCAGCGTGGTCGGCACCAGCAGCGCGACCTGCTTGCCGCCCGCGGCCGCGAGATAGGCAGCGCGCAGCGCCACCTCGGTCTTGCCGAAGCCGACGTCGCCACAGACCAGCCGGTCCATCGGCCGCTCCGAGACCATGTCCTGGATTACTGCGTGGATTGCCGCGCGCTGATCCGGGGTCTCCTCGAAACCAAAACCATCGGCGAAGGCCTCGTAATCATGGCCGTTGAAGGGGAAGGAATGCCCCGAGCGCGCCGCCCGGCGGGCGTAGAGCTCGAGCAGTTCGGCCGCGGTGTCGCGCGCTTGTCCCGCCGCCCGCGCCTTGGCCTTTTCCCAGACGCCGGAGCCGAGCTGGTGCAGGGGTGTGTCTTGCGGGCTGGCACCGCTGTAGCGGCTGATCACATGCAGTTGCGCCACCGGGACGTAGAGCGTGGCGTCGCCGGCGTAGGTCAGGTGCAGGAACTCGGTGGCACCCTCGCCAAGGTCCATGCTCACCAGTCCCTGGTAACGACCGATGCCGTGCTGGGCATGGACCACCGGGTCGCCGATCCGCAGTTCCGAAAGGTCGCGGATGATGGCGTCGAGATCGGTGGTGGACTCGCGCGTCCCACGGCGCCGGCGCACCGTCCCGGCGTAGAGCTCGGTTTCGGTGAGCACCGTGACGCCGCCCTGGGCCAGCGCGAAGCCGTCGTGCAGTGGTCCGATTCCTAAAGCGAAGGCGGCATTGCCAGCGGCAAAGTCTGACCAGCCGCCAGCGTCGGCGGCCTCGATGCCATTCTCGGTGAACAGTTCGGCAATGGTTTCGCGCCGTCCCGGAGACTCGGCGAGCAGCAGTACCCGGTCGCTGGTGCCCGCGAGAAAGGCGACCAGCCCAGCCAGGGGTTGCGCGGCCTTGCGGTCGATCGCCACCGCCGGCGGCGGCAGCGTGAAGGGCTTGCGGGTGCTGCTTTCGCGACCGATCGCCAGGCGTCCCCGCGATTTGGCGTGGGCGAAGAATTCCTCCGGCGCGATCATCAGCTCGTCGGGACGCAGCACGGGGCGCTCCGGATTGTGCGACAGGAAGCGATGGCGCTCAACGGTGTCCGCGAGGTAGCGCCGCGCCGCTTCGTCGACGTCGCCGTGGGTTACGAAGACGGCGTTCTCGGGCAGGTAGTCGAAGAGCGTGGCGGTGGTGTCGAAAAACAGCGGCAGGTAGTACTCGATCCCGGCCGAGATGATGCCATTGCCGATGTCACGGTAGATCGGGCGGCGGCTGGGGTCGCCCTCGAAACGTTCCCGCCAGCGTCCCCGGAACGCGCTGCGCCCCAGCTCGTCGGTGGGAAACTCGCGTCCTGGAAGCAGCCTGACCTTGTTCACCGGCAACAGGCTGCGCTGGGTATCGGGGTCGAAGCTGCGGATCGATTCGATCTCGTCGCCGATCAGGTCGATCCGATAGGGCAGGGTCGAACCCATCGGAAACAGGTCGATCAGTCCTCCTCGCACCGCGTACTCGCCCGGGCGCACCACCTGGGAGACGTTGTCGTATCCGGCGAGCACCAGCTGGGAACGGAGCGCGGCTTCGTCGAGGCGCTGGCCGCGGTCGAAATGGAAGGTATGCGAGGCCAGGAACGCCGGTGGCGCGATCCTCTGCAGCGCAGTGCTGGCTGCGGTGAGCAAGACATCGCACTCGCCCCTGGTCAGCGCCCAGAGCGCCGCGAGTCGTTCGGAGACCAGGTCCTCGTGGGGTGAAAAGGCGTCATAGGGGAGCGTCTCCCAGTCGGCCAGGACCAGCACCCGCAAAGCGGGAGCGAAGTAGCCGAGCTCGTGAGCGAGGCGGGTGGCATCGACCGCGCTTGCGGTGACGATTGCCAGCGGTGCGCTGCGCTCGGCGCGCGCCGCCAGCATCGCCAGCAGCCAGGAATCGGACGACCCCGCACACACCGGCAGCACGCCGACCGTGCCGGCGCGTGGCCAGGGCAGGGCTGCAACCAGCTGGTCGATCGATGTTGCCGCTCGCTTGGCGGCGGCGAATTCTGGCGGGGCTGAGCTCAATTGGATCGTGGGTGCAAGAAAGTACAATTCTATCCGACGCCATCCTTGGCACACCGGTAGACTCTCAGGCGTGAACTTGCCCAAGACCTTCGCGATCGTGCCCGCCGCCGGATCCGGCAGCCGGCTGGGCGGGGACATCCCCAAACAATATCTCGAGATCGGCGGTCGTTCCCTGCTGGAGCGCTCGGTCGCTCCGCTGCTGGCGGCGACCTGGATCGATGAGGTGTTCGTGATCGTCGCGCCGGGTGACAAGCGCGTGCCGGAGAGGCTGGGCGCAGACGCCCGGCTGCGCATTCTTGCGCTTGGTGGGGCGACCCGCCGCGATACCGTGCTCAACGCGATCCGCACGATCGTCGGAGCTGAGGACGACTGGGTGCTGGTCCACGACGCGGCCCGTCCGGGACTCGATGCTGCGGGGCTGGAGCGGATGCGGGCCGCACTCGCCAACTCGGCGGTGGGAGGGCTGCTGGCCCTGCCGGTGGCCGATACCCTCAAGCGCGCCCGACCGGGCGGAGGCCAACCCCCCGCCATTGCCGCCACTATCGAACGC
>JAHYJF010000130.1 GCA_019428955.1 Burkholderiaceae bacterium | reverse complement strand
TCTTTGCCAGATCGACGCCAATGATGGTAACTTCTTTCACGGATGCCTCCTTCGATTTGCTTGGTTTCAACGTCCAAAGCTTGGCACATTGCGATGCCGTAGGGGAGGGAGGCATCCACTCCATCACTTCGCCGGAAGCCAGGCAGTGGAAGCCACGCATTGAGAAGTCATTGAATCCACGTCTATTTTTCATTTGACAAAGCTGCCCCTCTTGACCTACCCCTTGATCATCGAAGAATAGCGCCCCGAGGATGCCCCTCGCGGGCGCTTTCGTTTTCACCCATCGCGCACCTGAATCTGCCGCTGGCCACGCCCAGCGCGCGCATCGTTGCGCCCCCCCCGCCTCCATATCCCGAGCCCTGCCCCATGGACCTCGTCTTCGCACCGAGCCAGATCGAAACCTGGCCGATCGAGCGGCTGCGACCCTATGCCCACAATGCCAAAATGCATGGCGACGACCAAGTTGCGAAGATCGCCGCCAGCATGGCCAAGTTTGGCTGGACCGTGCCGTGCCTGGTCGCTGAAGATGGCGAGCTGATTGCAGGACATGGCCGGGTGCTGGCGGCCACATTGCTGGGCCTGACCGAGGTGCCGGTGATCCGGCTCGGCCATCTCGACGAAGCCGAGCGCCGGGCTTACCGGATCGCCGACAACAAGCTGACGGAACTGGGCGAATGGGATGAGGCACTGCTGCGCGACGAAATCGCGGGGCTGCTGGCCGAGGATTTCGACCTTACGCTACTTGGCATCAGCGATGACGACCTCGACGCCCTGTTGCGGGATCCCGAGGCGCTGGGCGGTGATGGTCCGGTCGAGGGTGAGGACGACGTACCGGACCTGCCCGTCACGCCGGTGACGGTGCCGGGCGACCTTTGGCAGCTGGGCGCGCATCGGCTGATCTGCGGCGACAGCACCTCACCGGACGTGGTCGGGCGGCTGCTTGGCGATGTGAAACCATTTCTGATGGTGACCGATCCACCTTACGGCGTGGAGTACGATCCGTCCTGGCGCAACCAGGCGGGCGCGGGAAGGACGAGACGCACCGGCAAGGTAATGAATGACGACCGTGCCGACTGGCGCGAGGCGTGGGCACTGTTTACCGGCGACGTCGCCTATGTCTGGCACGGTGCGCTGCACGCCGCGACCGTGGCCGAGAGCCTTTTGGCGGTGGGCTTTGCCATCCGGTCGCAGATCATCTGGGCCAAGGACCGCCTCGTTCTCAGCCGCGGCGATTATCACTGGCAGCACGAACCCTGCTGGTATGCCGTGCGCGCCAGGGGCAAGGGCCACTGGGCGGGGGATCGCAAGCAGACCACGCTGTGGCAAATTGCCAACCGCGACCAGGATGCCGAGACCATCCACGGCACGCAGAAGCCGGTGGAATGCATGCGTCGCCCGATGCTGAACAATTCCAGCCCCGGACAGGCGGTGTTCGATCCCTTCATGGGATCTGGCACAACGCTGATCGCGGCTGAAACCACCGGGCGCGTCTGCTTCGGGATCGAGTTGAACCCGGCCTACGTCGACGTGGCCATCGAGCGCTGGCAGCAGTTCACCGGCGCCAATGCGGTCTTGGCCGACACCGGCGAAACCTTCGCCGATCTAAAGGCGAAGAGGCTGGCGGCATGAATGCGCCCTTGCTACCGGGCCGGATTGAACATTGGCACCTCGCCCGGTTGAAACCCTATGCCCGCAACGCAAAAACGCACGACGCCGATCAGGTGGCCAAGATCGCAGCCAGCATGGCCGAGTTCGGCTGGACCGTGCCGGTGCTGGTGGCGGCCGACGGCGAGCTGATCGCTGGCCACGGCCGCATCCTGGCGGCCGCCCTCCTCGGCCTGTCCGAGGCCCCGGTGATCGTGCTGGGCCACCTGACCGAGGCGCAGCGCCGGGCCTATCGCATCACCGACAACAAGCTGACCGAACTGGGCGTGTGGGACGAGGCGTTGCTGCTCGAGGAGTTGCGCGGGCTGATAGCCGAGGATTTCGACCTCGGGCTGATCGGGATCCCCGAGGACGAGCTCGACGCTCTGCTGAACGATGCCGACGACCGAGCGCCCATCGACGATGACACCGCGGATGCGATCCCGGAGGTTCCGGCCAAGCCGATCACCCGCCCCGGCGATATCTGGGCGCTGGGCGATCACCGGCTGATCTGCGGCGATGCCACTGACCCGGCCGTGGTGGCGCGGCTGATGGACGGCGCGCAGGCCTCACTGATGTTCACCTCGCCGCCCTATGCCCAGCAGCGCGACTATGGCGCGGCGAAAGAGAAGGTCGGCGTTTGGGATTCGCTGATGCAGGGCGTCTTCGCCGCAGCACCGGTCACCGATACCACCCAGTTGCTGGTGAACCTCGGCCTCGTCCAGCGAGATGGCGAGTGGGTCCCGATTTTGGACGGCTGGCTCACCTGGATGCGCGCGCTGGGCTGGCGGCGCTTCGGCTGGTATGTCTGGGACCAGGGGCCGGGCCTGCCCGGCGACTGGAACGGGCGGCTGGCGCCTTCGCACGAGTTCATCTTCCACTTCAACCGCCAGCCCCGGAAGCCGAGCAAGACGGTCGAGAGCAAGCACGCGGGCGAAACCCTCGGTGGCGGCGGCCTGCGCGGGGCCGACGGCACCGTCCATCGCAAGACAGGCTACGGCAACGCGATCCAGAGCCATCGGATCCCGGACTCCGTGTTCCGCATCATGCGCCACAAGGGCGGGCTGGGCGCGGCCGGATCGCACCCGGCCGTATTCCCGGTGGCGCTGGTCGAGGCAGTGCTGGAGGCCTTCACCGCCCCCGGCGACCTGGTGTTCGAGCCATTCTGCGGCTCCGGCACCCAGCTGATCGCGGCCGAACGCACCGCGGGCCGCTGCTGTGCGGTGGAACTGGACCCGGTCTACTGCGATGTCGCCGTGCGGCGGTGGGAACTGGCAACGGAGAAGATTGACAGACACAACAGGCTTGGTCTTAACTGGGCATCAATGGACAGCATGATCAATGGCGGCCGGACCGGCTGCTCAGCACTCGTCGGGGGCGCTATGGAAATTGGGGAAAAGTACCTCCTGAGCACCGACGACTGGTTTTTCGCTCCAGATGGAGAAACTTATCGAGCCGTATTCGGTACTGTTCATGCACTAATTGACAGCGAGAAGGCCTTGGGGTTGAAGACCAACAGAAATTCGACGAATTGGTACGTAAGTATCGGCGACATGATAGTCGCTGGGTGTCAAATTCACTATGCGATCCGCACCGACATCTACAATCCAGAGCCAAGCCAAAGATGTGAGTTGGATTATGATGGAGAGCGCCGAGTAGTGGCAAATGCGAGGACGCGCATTTACAATGCCGACCGAAGCGGAGTTTCGGCTTTTAATGGGCCGATGCCATAACCTAGTTTTATGAGGAGATAGCTATGGGAAAAAAGAAAGAAAGTGAAAAAGACGATGGCCACGACGGAAGCTCACCGCCGTCCGGATACTGATCACTAACGGTTCCGACTCGACTGCTAAAGTAAGCCACTTTGCCGTTCTCTTTTGATCGGCAATCTTTTGGTTATTTCGAGGCGAAGTGTTAGGCCGTTCGTTGATGGCTCACTTAGCGAAGTTGAACTTATGCACTGTCCCCCTGCCATCAACCTTTTCGGCGGTGATGGGCAGGCCTAGCTTCCTCTTCAATGCCCCGGAGATCGAGCCACGAACCGTGTGAGCTTGCCACGAAGTCGCCGCTACCATCTCGGCAATGGTGGCGCCCTCGGGACGCTGCAGCATGGCGATGATCTGCGCCTGCTTTGTGCCAGCGCGAATGGCGACAGGTTTCGCGGCGTGAGCCACCAGCATCGGCGCAGGGCCGGGCTTTGCCTTTCGCGCGCTGGCGCCCACGCTGGGCGCCACCGGTTCGACCCCGATGGCCTCCAGCCCCGCCTCGGTGACCACCAGCGTGGTGCCATGATCGTCGCCCGATTCGCGCCAGAGTGGTTCGCCCCGCCGCAGGTTGGCCTCGACCTCCTCGAGCCAGCCGCGCTCGATCATCTTGCCAATCGCCATCTTCGCCGCCGCCCCGGCCAGCCCTTTCGGCAGCGGCAGAGCGATGTTGCCCGGGCGCCGGGCACCGGCGCTGAGAATGAGCGTCTGGGTTTCGGTGAGTCTGGTCATCGTGGCCTCCTGGATCAGAGCACGCGGTGCGCGCGCCTTCTACCGAGGCAAGCCCCGTCGGCGGACGGGGCGGCTCTCGCGCTTTGTGGCCGCATCAGGCGGCGTATTCGCCTTCCCTGAAGGCGCTGTCGGTGATTTCGCGCAGCTTGGCACGGTAATGGTTCAGAGTGCCCACATGCCCCCAATGGATCTCGTCCGGGTTCGTCGCGAAGTGGTCCGCGCTGAGCGCTGCAAGGCGTGCCAGCATCGCGTCGATCTCGGCCTTGGCGGCGATGAATGCGTCGAGGGCCTTGGCATTGTCGGTGGTGCGGCGGCTGGTCATGGCAGGTCATCCTCGGGTGAGTTGCATCGTTTTCGTGGGATCAGAATCGCTCTGCCGCGAAGTCTAATCAACTGAATCCGAAGCACTATCATTGCGTTCTGCGAGACTGGTGGCAGCATGGAGGGGATGAGCGAGCGCGAGTATTCGGCGCATTCCGGCCTCTCGCGCGGGGCGATCCAGAAGGCGCGGAAGAACGGTCGGCTGGCGGTTTACCCCGATGGCTCGATCAACGCGGCGGGTTCGGATGCGCGAAGGGCCGAGATGACCGACCCCGACCAGCAGCGCCGATCGCTCGGCGGTGATGCTGCAGCCTCGGGTCCAGGCGAGAGCACGTCTTATCTGAAGGCGCGCACGGCGCTCACCGTCTATCAGGCGCAGGAACGCCAGCTCTCGATCCAGAAGAAGAAGGGCACTCTGGTCGACCGCGCCCGGGCCGAGACGCTGGTGTTTCGGCTGGCTCGGCAGGAGCGGGATGCTTGGGTGACCTGGCCCGGGCGGGTGGCCGCAACGATGGCGGCGCAGATCATGGCGGAGGTGGAGGGGAGAACCGGGGCGGTGGTGACGATCGAGACCGCGATCCTGCAAAGGGTGCTGGAAGCCCATGTCCGCGAACAGCTCGACGCCCTCGCCGATCTCAGGGTCTCGCTCGGATGACAATGCCGACCTGACCGCCGACCTCGACCTCGGCTTCGACGGCGCCGAGGACCTCCTTCGCGCCTGGCGCCGCGGCCTGCGGCCCGACCCGAAACTCACCGTGTCGGAATGGGCCGATGCGCATCGCTGGCTTTCGTCGCGCGCCTCGGCCGAACCGGGTCGCTACCGCACCGCGCGCACGCCCTATCTGCGCGCCATCATGGATGCACTCTCACCCAGCCACCCGGCGCAGCGAATCAGCTTCATGAAGGCCGCGCAGGTAGGTGCCACTGAGGCGGGCAACAACTGGATCGGCTTTGTCATTCACCACGCGCCGGGGCCGATGCTGGCGGTACTGCCGACGGTGGAGATGGCGAAGCGCTCGTCACGCGGCCGGATCGATCCCTTGATCGCCGACAGCCCGGCCTTGCGTGAACGGGTCAACCCGGCGCGCTCGCGCGACGCGGGCAATTCGATGCTGTCGAAGGAGTTTCCCGGCGGTATTCTGGTGCTCACGGGGGCCAATTCGGCGACCGGCTTGCGCTCGATGCCCGCGCGCTACGTGTTTCTCGACGAGGTCGACGCCTATCCGGCCTCGGCCGACGAGGAAGGCGATCCGGTCACCCTCGCCGAAGCGCGCACGCTCACCTTCGCGCATCGGCGCAAGGTGTTCATGGTCTCGACCCCGACAATCCGGGGGCTGAGCCGGATCGAGCGCGAGTTCGAGGCCTCCGACCAGCGGCGCTATTTCGTGCCCTGCCCGCAGTGCGGTGCGATGCAATGGCTGCGCTTTGAGCGCCTGCGCTGGACGAAGGGCCAGCCGGAAACCGCGACCTATACCTGCGATGCTTGCGAGAAGCCCATCGCCGAGCACCACAAGACGGCGATGCTCGCGAAGGGCGAATGGCGCGCGACGGCAAAGTCGGCCGATCCGAACGCGATCGGGTTTCACCTCTCGGCGCTCTATTCGCCGCTGGGCTGGAAGAGCTGGGCCGAGATCGCGCGCGACTGGCTGGCAGCACAGGGCTCCGAGGAGATGCTGCGCGCCGCACGCAACACACTTCTGGGCGAGACCTGGGTCGAAGCGGGCGATGCGCCGGAATGGCAGCGGCTTGCAGATCGGCGCGAGGTGTTCGCGGCGCAGATCCCGGCAGGTGGCCTATTCCTCACCGCCGGTGCGGACGTGCAGAAGGACCGGATCGAGGTCGATGTCTGGGCCTGGGGCCGGGGCTTGGAGAGCTGGCTTGTCGATCACATCGTCATCCCGGGCGGGCCTGACGATCCGGCCTGCTGGGACAAGCTGACGGCCGTTCTGGCGCGAACCTGGCAACACGCAAATGGCGCGGTTATGACCGTGGCGCGGCTTGGCATCGACACCGGCTATGAGGCCGCCGCGGTCTATGCCTGGTCGCGCAAAGCTGGTTTCGAGCAGGTGGCGCCCCTCAAAGGGCTTGAGGGTTTCAACCGTTCGGCGCCGGTGTCGGGGCCGACTTTCGTCGATGCCACGATCGGTGGCAAACGCCTGCGCCGTGGTGCCCGGCTCTGGTCGGTCGCGACCGCCACCTTCAAGACCGAGACCTACCGCTTTCTGCGCATCGAGCGTCCGAGCGATGAAGACCGCGCGCTGGGCGTCCTTGATGCCGCCGGAACCATCCACCTTCCCGGCTGGGCCGACAGCGAATGGCTGAAGCAGCTCGTCGCCGAGCAACTGGTGACGATCCGCAACAAGCGCGGCTACGCGCATCAGGAATGGCAGAAGATGCGCGAGAGGAACGAGGCGCTCGACACCCGCGTCTATGCCCGCGCCGCCGCATGGATCCTCGGCGCCGACCGCTGGGACGAGGCCAGCTGGCGGCGGCTCGAGGCACAGGCCGGGGTCGAAACGCGCCTGCCGGTTGCGGTGCCGACCGGCGCCACAGCGGCAACGCCGGAACCGCCCGCCCAACCCAAGGCCGGAACCCTGACCACGCCGCGGCGGAAACGGCGCAGCTACACCCCGAAGTTCATGAGGGACTGATGGAACTCGACCGCATGCAGGCCCTGCTCACCGCGTTGCAGGAAGCCCGCTTCGCCGGGCTGCGCAGCGTGAGCTACGACGGCAAGACCGTGACCTATGGCTCGGACGTGGAACTGGCGACGGCGATCCGCGACCTCGAGGGGCGGATCGCTGCGGCCAGCGGCACCCCTGCGCGCCGCCGTCGCTGGGGCACCGTGGCGACAAAGGGGCTTTGAGCCATGGGGTTTGATGCCTTCCGCGCACGCCTTGGCGCAATCATCGGCGGCTTCGATGCGGCGCAATCGCACCGGCGCCTGCGCGGGTTTCGCGCGAGCCGCGCGCATGTGAACACGCTGATCGCCGCCTCGGGCGAGACCATCACCGCCCGTGCGCGCTGGCTCGTGCGCAACAACGGCTATGCCGCAAATGCCGTCGATGCCTTTGCCAACCATGTGGTGGGGGACGGCATCAAGCCCTCCTCGAAGATCGTCGACGCCGCCCGCAAGGAAGCGCTGCAAAAACTCTGGCTCGCCTGGACCGACGAAGCCGATGCCGAGGGTCTGACCGATTTCTACGGGCTGCAACGCCGCGCGGCGCGCGAAGTGTTTCTGGCGGGCGAGGTCTTCCTGCACATCCGCGCGCGCCGCCCCGAGGATGGCCTGACTGTGCCGCTGCAATTGCAGATGCTGCCCTCCGAGATGCTGCCAATGGAGATGAACCGCCCGCTACCCGGCGCGGGCTCGATCCGCCAGGGCATCGAGTTCGATGGCATCGGCCGCCGCGTCGCCTATCATCTGCTGCGCCGCCATCCGGGCGACATGACCGATCCCGGGCTCTCAGGCGAGACGGTGCGGGTGCCCGCCTCCGAGGTGATCCACATCCTCGACCCCATCGAGGCGGGGCAGTTGCGCGGCGTGTCGCGCTTTGCCGCCGCGGTGGTGAAGCTCTTCACCCTCGATCTTTACGACGATGCCGAGCTCGAGCGCAAAAAGACCGCGGCGATGTTTGCTATGTTCATCACCTCGCCCGCCCCGGAAACCGCCCTCGAGCCCACCGAGGAGGATCTCGAGGTCGAACCCGGCCAGGTGGTGCGGCTCGATCCAGGTGAAGATGTCTCAACCCCGGCGACACCGGATTCAGGCTCGACCTATGAACCCTTCCAGTATCGCACGCTGCTGCAGATCGGCGCGGCACTGGGCGTGCCTTACGGGTATCTGACCGGCGACACTGCCAAGGGCAACTTCTCGAACACGCGGATCGCGCTCGTCGATTTCCGCCGCCGCATTTCGGCCTTCCAGCATTCGGTGATCGTCTATCAGATGTGCCGCGCGGTCTGGACCCGCTGGATGGCGCTCGCGGTGTTCGCGGGCGCACTCGATCTGCCGGGCTATACGCAGGACCGCGCCACGTTCCTTGCCTGTGACTGGCTCCCCACCCGATGGGACTGGATCGACCCGATGAAGGATGCCTCGGCCGAGATCCTGCAGATCGAGGCCGGGCTCAAATCGCGCACTCAGGCAATCTCCGAGCGCGGTTATGACGCCGAACAAGTTGACCGCGAGATTGCCGCGGAACGTAAACGCGAGGCAGCACTCGGCCTCGACTTCCGCCGCCCGGGCTCGCCTGCGCAGGGCGCGGGGGCAGCGGGCAGCGATGACGCGAAGAACACCACGGCGGCCAATGGCGCCGACGCACCAGACGACACCGACGACGACGAAGCCGAGCGCAAACGCGCGGGCAGCGAGGACGCATGATGCACCACGCCCAGATCGCGCAGCGCGTTTTCAACACGCCCCTCATGCTCGATCCCGCCAAGGCGCTGGCCTTCCTCGCGGGGCTCGGACCCCGGATCACCGGCCGCGAGATCGCCTTCGAGGGGCTCGAGGTCGCGCCCGAGGATCAGGCCGAAGCCGCCCTGCCCGCCCGCGCCTCGCTCTTTGGCGATGATCTCATCCGCCGCGATGCGCGCAATGGTGCCCGGCCCTTTGCCGTCGTGGACGGCATCGCGGTGATCGAAATCGCGGGCACGCTCGTGCATCGTGGCGCCTGGATTGGGCAATCTTCTGGGCTTACCTCCTACGAGGGGATCGCCGCACAACTGCAGGCAGCTCTGGCCGATCCCGCCATACGCGGCATCGCGCTCGACATCGACAGTTTCGGCGGCGAGGTCGCGGGCGCCTTCGATCTCGCCGACCGCATTCGCGCCACGCGCCAGGTCAAACCGGTGCAGGCCTTCGTCGCCGATCACGCGCTCTCGGCCGCCTATGCGCTGGCAAGCCAGGCCGACCGGATCGTGCTGTCGCGCACCGGCGCCGTCGGCAGCATCGGCGTGGTGGCGATCCACAGCGACATGAGCGGCGC
>JAHYJF010000129.1 GCA_019428955.1 Burkholderiaceae bacterium | reverse complement strand
GACATCCTTGAGGCGCTGGAGCGCGAGCACGTCCTTGGACAGGTCGACGCCCTGATCCTTCTTGAACTCGCCGATCACGTAGTCGATGATCCGCTGGTCGAAGTCCTCGCCGCCCAGGAACGTGTCGCCGTTGGTCGACAGCACCTCGAACTGCTTCTCGCCGTCGACGTTGGCGATCTCGATGATCGAGACGTCGAAGGTGCCGCCCCCGAGGTCATAGACCACGATCTTGCGATCCTTGCTCGATTCCTTGTCGAGCCCGAACGCCAGCGCGGCCGCGGTCGGCTCGTTGATGATGCGCTTGACCTCGAGTCCGGCGATCTTGCCGGCATCCTTGGTGGCCTGGCGCTGGCTGTCGTTGAAGTAGGCCGGCACGGTGATGACCGCCTCAGTCACTTCCTCGCCCAGGTAGTCCTCGGCGGTCTTCTTCATCTTGCGCAGGATCTCGGCCGAGATCTGCGGCGGCGCGAGCTTCTTGTCACGCACCTCGATCCAGGCGTCGCTGTTGTCGGCCTGGATGATCTTGTAGGGCATCAGCTGGATGTCTTTCTGGACCGCCTTCTCGGCAAACTTGCGCCCGATCAGTCGCTTGACCGCGTAGATCGTGTTCTCGGCATTGGTCACCGCCTGACGTTTGGCCGGGGCGCCAACCAGAATCTCGCCGTCGGTCATGTAGGCGACGATCGAAGCAGTGGTGCGCGCGCCTTCCGAGTTTTCGATCACCTTGGGCTTGCCGCCCTCCATGATCGCGACGCACGAGTTGGTCGTGCCCAGGTCAATCCCGATGATCTTGCCCATGATATTTCCTCTATTCGTATGTTCGGTTCGTGAACCCTGCACCCCACATGGGGTCCGCAGGTTCGGGTTTCAAGCTATGCTCACGCCCGACCCGCTAGTCATCGTCTAGCCCTGGGCGACTATTACCAGCGCCGGGCGCAGAATGCGGTCGTGGATCAGGTAGCCTTTCTGCAGCACCACGGCGACATGGTCGGGCTGCACCGGGGGCTTGGTCTGTCCGGCGGCAATGGTCGAAATCGCCTGGTGGCGGTTGGGGTCGAACTTCTCGCCGAGCGGGTCAATGGCGACGACCTTGTTTCTCTCGAACACCGAATCGAGCTGGCGCAGGGTCACCTGGGCGCCCTCGATCAGACTTTCAACCGACGGCTTCTCGACCTTAAGCGCCATCTCCAGGCTATCGCGAACCGCCAGCAGGCCCTCGGCAAAGCCCTCGATCCCGAACTTGTGGGCGCGGGCGACATCGTCCTGCAGCCGGCGGCGCAGGTTTTCCATCTCGGCCACGGTGCGCACGTAGCGATCGTAGTACTCGCTGGCCTTCGCCTCGGCGTCGGCGCAGCGCTGCGGCAATTCCTTGAGGTCTTCGAGCGGCAGTGCGGAGTCCACATCAGTGTCCGAACCCGGTTCACCCGCCTCCCTGGCATCGCCGACCGGGGTCTTGTCCGCACCGTTGGGACTGGTTGCTGCCGGCCCTTTCTTTTCTGCGGGCTTGTCTGCTTGCATGAGTTCCTCTGAATCAAATCAACGAGTTAAGCAAGGCCGCTGGCGGCATCCATGGGATGTGGGGACGCCCGGAGGGCATTTCAAGTGGGGAAAACGAGAATCGGCGCTGGCCAAAGGTGGCCGGCGGGCGTCAACCGGCCCGGCAACGATCAATCAGGCCGGAATCAACCGCTCGCCCCGAGCGCCTTGGCACGCTTGCGCCTGGCCTCCAGTTCGCGCTTCTCGCCGGCGGCTTCCTCGTCGTCGCGCCAGCGGGTCGGCCACCCCTCGAGGTGTTGCTCGACCAGTCCGGCCAGGGCTTCGATCAGGGCGCTCGACTGGTTGAGGCACGGCAGGTAACGGAAATCCTTGCCCCCGGCGTCGAGGAAGCTCTGCCTGCCCTCGATCGCGATCTCCTCGAGCGTCTCGAGGCAGTCGCTGACGAATCCCGGGCAGACCACGTCGACCCGGCGTACGCCCTGCTTGCCCAGCGCCGCAAGCGTCGGGGCGGTGTACGGTTCGAGCCACGCGGCACGGCCGAAACGCGACTGGAAGGTGATGACGTAGTCCTCTTCACGCAACCCGAGCCGCTGGGCCAGCAAACGGGCGCCGACCTGACACTCGCAGTAATAGGGGTCGCCCAACTGCAGCGTCCGCCGCGGCATACCGTGAAAACTCATCACCAGCCGCTCTGGTGGCCCGTCCGTCTGCCAGGCGGTCTCGATGCTGTGCGCCAGCGCTTCGATCCAACCCTCATCGCGCGGGAAGCTGCGCACGGTGCGCAGTTCGGGCACGTTGCGCCACTTCGCCAGTTCCGCGAATAGCGCGTCGAACACCGTTCCGCTGGTAGCCCCCGAATACTGAGGATAGAGCGGCAGCACCAGCAACCGGGTGACGTTGCGCTCGCGCAGGTTTCGCATCACTGAGGCGATCGACGGCTCGCCATAGCGCATCGCGTAGGCCACCTCGACGTCCTGGCCGCGCTGGCCCAGCGCGCCGCGCAGCAGCTTGGCCTGCGCCGCGGTGTGAACCGCCAGCGGCGAACCGTCAGGCGTCCAGACCAGCGCGTACTTGCGGGCCGAGCGGGCCGGCCGCACCCGCAGGATGATGCCGTGGAGAATCGGCAGCCACAGCAGCCGGGGGATTTCCACGACCCGTGGATCGGCCAGGAATTCGGCCAGGTAGCGCCGCACCGCACCGGCCTCAGGTTGTGTCGGCGTGCCCAGCTGGACCACCAGTACTGCCGTGCGGGGCGGCATCGAGTGCTCGAAGTGCTCTGGTCTGGTAAAGCGATTCATGGTCTGGGATTTCGACAGTGAGATTAGCCGCGCGGGCTGAGCGCGCTTGAAACCAGCCGCGCGGTGATGTCGACGATCGGGATCACTCGCTCATAGGCCATCCTGGTCGGCCCGATCACTCCCAGCGTGCCAACGATCCGGCCGTCAACCTCATAGGGTGCGACCACGACACTGAGCCGATCCATCGGCACCAGATCCGATTCGCCGCCTATGAAAATCTGGACCCCTTGGGCGCGGCCAGACACGTCAAGCAACTGCAGCAGCCCAGTGCGCTTCTCGAACAGGTCGAAGAGCCCGCGCAACCGATCCATGCTGTCGGCCAGATCGCTGACGTCCATCAGGTTGCGTTCACCCGAGATCACCACCGGATCGGATTCCTCGTGCAAGGCCTCGTCGCTGGCATCGAGCGCGCTGTGCATCAGCCGGTCGATGTCCTCGCGCAATCCCATCAGTTCGCTCTTCAACTTGCTGCGGATTTCCTCGAATGGCAAACCGGCGAAGTGATGGTTGATGTAGTTGGCGGCCTCGACCAACTCGTTGGGCCGGTAGTCGCGCTCCACATAGAGGATCCGGTTCTGGACGTCGCCGTCGGGCGTGACGATGATCAACAGGATGCGCCGCTCGGAGAGCCGCATGAACTCGATCATGCGAAAGCGCGATGAGCGCCGCGGCGTCTTCACCACGCCGGCAAAGTGCGACAGTTGCGACAACAACCCGGCCGCAGTCGCCAGCACCCGGTGCGGTTGCTCGGCGCCGAGCTGCTCCTGGATTTCCTCAGTCTGGCCGACGCGCAGCGGCTCGACCGTGAGCAAGGTGTCGACGAAGAGCCGGTATCCGCGGGGCGTCGGGACCCTGCCGGCCGAGGTGTGGGGACTCGCAACCAGCCCGAGATCCTCAAGGTCAGCCATCACGTTGCGCACCGTGGCCGGCGAGAGATCAAGTCCCGAGTGGCGCGACAGCGTACGCGAACCGACCGGATGCCCTTCGGCAACGTAGCGTTCGATCAGTGCCTTGAGCAGCGCCTTGGAGCGGGAATCGAGCATGTCTTTCATTCTACTTCGGCCTTGGGCGAGCGCCGCACTCAGTGCTCCTTGCGATCAGAACCCGACTGGGCGGCTTCGGCCGCGGCGCGGGCTGCCGCCTCGCGCTCCTCGCGATCTTCCTCGATCTCGCGCACCGCGTCGGCGATCGCGTCGTTCTTCTGCAGCTCGCGACGCTCGTCGCTGGCGATATGAACCTCGGGGACGTGATGCGAACGTGCCGCCTCGACGCCCTTGGTAAGGCCGAGGGCGCTCAACGCCTCCTCCTCGTTCAGGCCGAAGAGCTTGCGCACGTTGAGGTCACGCTGCGGGAACGGAATTTCCAGCCCGTAGCGTCCCAGCGCTGATTCAATCGCCCAGTTGTAGGCCGCGCTCACGGTCCGCGGCCGCTTGACCGCATCCGGATTGAGCCACACCACCAGCTCGAAGTTCAGGCTGCTGTCGCCGAATCCCGCCAGCCAGACCTGGGGACGGCGCGACTGTGGTTCATGCAGGGTGAAGGGCACTTCGGCGGCCGCCTCCAGCGCCGCCTTCTTAACGAGTTCCTTGTCGCTCCCGTAGGCCACACCGAAGGGAATCCGCCAGCGGCGCGACGCCTCGCGCAGTGTCCAATTGGTCACCGTGCCGCTGACAAAATCGGAGTTTGGAACCAGGATGTCGATGTTGTCGTTGGTCGTGATCCGGGTGCTGCGGATGTTGATCTCCTTGACCTCGCCGCGGGCCCCGGAGGCGAGTTCGACGAAATCGCCGATCTTGAGGCTCTGCTCGAACAGCAGGATCAGGCCCGAGACCAGGTTGTTGATGATCTGCTGCAGGCCGAAGCCCAGGCCGACGCCGATCGCGCTGGCCAGCAGCGTGACCTTGCCGACGTCGACGCCGATCATCGACAGCGCAATTATCAGTCCGGTGACCAGCAGCGCGTAATGCAGCAGGCGGCCGATGGCATAGAAAGCCGCATGGCTATCCATCGGGCGGCTGCGGGCAAAGCGCTCCAGCCCGCGCCGCACCGAGAGCGACACCAGCCAGGCCCCGAGCAGGATCAGCAACGCGCTGGCGAAATCGATAGCCGACAGCTTGACCCCGCCGATCTCGACTAATCCGTAATTGAGCCAGCCGCCCACCGCGTTGATGACTTTCTCTTCGGTGGCCGCCCGGGCCGGTGCCGAGGCCGCCAGCAAGGCGATGGTCAACAACCTGGCGAACACTCTCGTCAATTCAATCTCCGCACCACGTTGAATTCCACCAACATTACCGCGCCACGCCGCTTTCGCGCAGTCTCAGGCCATTCTATACTGAGGGTGTTCACAGACGCCGGAAAACACCCCTGCCATAACCGTGATCCGGCCCGACCAAGGAGCCAGCGATGTATCGATCGATTCTCGTGGTTACCGAAGGAACCCCGCTCTCCAAGAAAGCGGTCAAGGCGGCGCTAAGGATGGCGCGCGATTTTGGCGCCAAGGTTACCGCCCTCAACGTTCAGCCCCCTTACCAGCCGCCGATCGCCGGGGAAGTCCCGGCGGCATTCCTGAACAACCCTGCCGAATACGATCAGATTGCCCGCGAGGCATCGGCCAAGATCCTGGCCGACGTGTCAGCGATGGCCGCCAAGCTCGAGGTCCCGACCACCACGGTGACCGCCTTCGACCACAGCATCTACAAGGCGATCATCCGCACCGCCAAGACCCGGCGCTGCGACCTGATCGTGATGGCCTCGCACGGGCGCCGCGGGATTCGCGGAATCCTGCTCGGCAGCGAGACCCAGAAGGTGCTGACCCACTGCCAGATCCCAGTGCTGGTCCACCGCTAACTTGCGGCTGGCCCGGATGGCTGGCTCGGGCGGCTGCGCCGTGCGGCCGGGGGTCATCGTGGCTGTCGATGTGATCTAATCGAGCGCATGGTCTCAGCATTTCGTCACGTCGCATTGATCGGCCGCTATCAGAGCGAGGGGCTCGGCGCGACCCTGCTCGAGATTGCCGAGATGATCTCGGAGCACGGGGTGGAAGTCCTTATCGAGGCCCAGACCGCACAATCGATCGGCAACCAGCGCTTCGTGGCCGCGAGCATGGCCAGGATCGCGCGCGAAGCCGACCTGGCAATTTCCGTCGGCGGCGACGGCACCATGCTGGGGGTCGCGCGCAGCCTGGCGGCGTCGCGGGTCCAGCTGGTGGGCATCAATCACGGCCGGCTCGGGTTCATCACCGACATCTCGCTAGCCGACTGGCGCACCGCGCTTTCGGCGATTCTCGACGGGGTCTACGACGCCGACGACCGGATCCTGCTCTCGGCGCGCGCCATGCGCGACGGCGCCGAGATCTGGCACGACATCTGCGTCAACGACGTAGTGGTGAGCCGTTCGTCGCGCTCGGGGATGATCGAGCTCCAGGTCGACGTCGACGGGGTCTACATGTACAACCAGCGCGCCGACGGGCTGATCGTGGCAACCCCGACCGGCTCGACCGCCTACGCCCTGTCGGCCAACGGCCCGATCCTGCACCCCGAACTGGCGGGGATCGTACTGGTCCCGATAGCGCCCCAGTCCTTGTCGAACCGGCCGATCGCACTGCCCGACGACGTCGAGGTGCGCATCAAGGTGATCGAGGCCAGTGAGCCGCGCGTGAGCTGCGACATGCAGGTGTTCGGCGATCTGCAGGTCGGCGACGAGATCATCGTGCGCCGCGCGCCATTCACCTGTCGCTTCCTGCACCCCAAGAACCACAATCACTTCGCGACGCTGCGCAGCAAGCTCAACTGGCACGAACTGCCGATCCTCCAGCGGCCTGACTGACCGGGGAGCTGCCGTGCTGCTGAGCCTGCGCCTGCGCGACTTCGTCATCGTGGATACCGCCGAGTTCGACCTCGAGAACGGCTTCACCGTGTTCTCGGGCGAAACCGGCGCGGGCAAATCGATCCTGATCGACGCGCTGCAGCTGGCGCTGGGCGCTCGCGCCGATGCCGGCTACGTGCGCGAAGGTGCGGCGCGCTCTGACATCTGCGCGGAATTCGCCACCGATGGCGCGATCGATGAGTGGCTGGCCGAGCATGCGCTCAGCGGCGACGGCTCGATGTTGCAGATGCGCCGGTTGATCGAGGCCGACGGACGCTCGCGGGCACTGATCAATGCGATGCCCGCCACGGCTGCGCTGCAACGCGAGATCGGCGAACGCCTGGTCGACATCCACGGCCAGCACGAGGCCCAGTCGCTGCTGCGCGGCAACGGCCAGCGCGACCGTCTCGACGCCTGCGCCGGGCTACAGGACCTGGCCGGGGCAACCGCCAGCGCATACGCGAGCTGGCAAGCCGCCGCCGAGCAAGTGGCCGGGGCCGAGTCGCTCGAACGCGGTGCGATGCTCGAGCGCGAACACCTGAGTTGGCAGGTCACGGAGCTCGCCGATCTAGCCATGGGGCCAGGCGAGTGGGAAGAACTCAACGACGAGCAGCGCCGCGTGGCCCACGCCGCCGCGCTGATCGAGGGCGCACAGGGCGCCGTCGCGCTGCTCGCCGACGGCGATAACCCGGTCAGTTCGACCCTCTCGCAGATGGTCCAGCGGTTGCGCTCGCTACGCGAATACGATGCGCGGCTCGGCGCCGTGGTCGAGATGCTCGAAACCGCCGCGATCAACGTCGACGAGGCCGTTTCGGAACTCGGCTCCTACGCCGACCGGGTCGATCTCGATTCCCAACGGCTCGAAGAGCTCGAGCGCCGCATCGGCGCGATCTTCGCCGCCGCGCGCAAGTTCCAGCTCGCGCCCGCGGCCATTCCCGCCGAACTCGAAGTGTTGCAGGCACGACTGGCGCAGCTGACGGCTGCGCAGGACCTTGCGGCCCTGCGCACCCGCGAACAGGCGACCCGCGACGCATACCGCGCCCGCTGTGACGAGCTCTCGGCGCGACGCCGCGCCGCCGCAGCCGACCTGGCCCAGGCGGTGACCGAGCTGCTGGCGACGCTGGGCATGGCTGGCGGGCGCCTCGAGGTGCTGGTGGAACCGGTAGCGCCCGGGCCGAGCGGCGCCGATCGGGTCGAATTCCGTATCGCCGCCCACGCCGGCGCGAGTCCGCGCCCGATGGCAAAGATCGCCTCGGGCGGCGAGTTGTCGCGGATCGGGCTGGCGATCGCGGTGCTTTCGGCGCAGGCCAACCCGGTGCCGACGCTGATCTTCGACGAGGCCGATGCCGGCGTCGGCGGCGCCGTGGCGGAGGTAATTGGCGCGCTGATGCGCCGCCTCGGAGCCGAGCGTCAGGTGCTGAGCGTGACCCACCTGCCGCAAGTCGCCGCCCAGGCCAACCAGCACTTCCTCGTCACCAAGGATGAAACCGGTGGCCGCGCCAGCTGCACTGTCGTGGCACTGGAACGCCAGCCACGCGTGGAGGAAATTGCCCGCATGCTCGGTGGCGTGGAAATCACGGCAACCACCCGGGCGCACGCCCGGGAAATGCTCGCCGGTTGAGGCCCGGTTCCTGGGCGGCCGGCTGGGCGCGGCCCCTGCGCCTGTCCGGGACGTTCATCCCTTGCGATAGGGACAGTTCTTGCGGATGCAGTTGGCGTAGAGCGAAAGCCCGTGTTCCTGCAGCTCGAAGCCGCGTGACTTCGCGATCTCGCGTTGCCGGCGCTCGATTTCCTGGTCGACGAATTCTTCGACCCGGCCACAATCCAGACACACCAGGTGATCGTGGTGGCTGCCTTCATCAAGCTCGTAGATCGCCTTCGAAGACTCGAAACTATTGCGCCGGAGAATGCCGGCCTGCTCGAACTGGGTCAGCACCCGGTAGATCGTCGCCAGCGCGATCTCCTGGCCAGTATTGATCAATTCCCGGTAAACGTCCTCGGCGCTGAGATGGCGCTGACCCATAGTCTGGAAGACCTCCAGGATCTTCAGCCGCGGCAGCGTGGCCTTTAGTCCCAGGTTCCTGAGTTCGTCGGGCGAAGACATTTCGTGGAGCCTCTTTACTTGCAGCACTAGGCCTTATCATATCGGTTTTGCCCCGAACCATCGGTAAGACAATGACCCTGAATAGCGATCAGTCGCCGCCCGCAAGCGCCCGCCGCCTACTAGCGCTGCTCATCTGCATCTGCGCGGCGGCTCTCGCCGGCTGTGCGGCGCGCGGGACCACCAGCAGCGGCATCTTCGAGCCTTACCGGACCGACCTGCCGCAGGGCAACTACCTGACCAGCGAGATGTTGTCCAAGGTGCAGCCGGGGATGCCCAAGGCCGCTGTCCGACTGGCGCTCGGCACGCCGCTGTTGAACGAAATGTTCCGCCCCGACCGCTGGATCTACGTGTTCCGCTACCAACATCCCAGCGGCGATGCAGTCACCCGGCATGCCATCGTCTACTTCAAGGACGATCTGGTCGAGCGCATCGAGGCCGACCAGATGCCCAGCCGCGAGGATCCCAACGATCCGGCCTTGCCTGGTTTCCGACCCAAGTGAGCGAGAACCCAATGAGCGTAGTGGCGGTCAGCGGCAAGGCGCCGGCACCAATCCGGGTGGCCGTGGCGGGAACCGGTGGCCGGATGGGCAGGATGCTCGTCGAAGCCGTGATCGACGCGCCCGATTGCGAGTTGGCCGGGGCCCTCGAGGTAGCCGGCGCACCAGCTCTCGGGCGCGACGCCGGCGAAGCGATTGGCC
>JAHYJF010000128.1 GCA_019428955.1 Burkholderiaceae bacterium | reverse complement strand
TCTTTGCCAGATCGACGCCAATGATGGTAACTTCTTTCACGGATGCCTCCTTCGATTTGCTTGGTTTCAACGTCCAAAGCTTGGCACATTGCGATGCCGTAGGGGAGGGAGGCATCCACTCCATCACCTCTGTGGCGACATGAGATAAAATCGCGCCATTACAATAAGTTGCGCGGCCTCAATCGGCTAGCAGGGTGGATTTTACTATTTTTGTCAAGAATCCACTTTGCGGAAGCCAGGCTGCCGGAAGCCAGCCAGTGGAAGCCACCCGCCAAGAATCGCGAGAAGCTATTGAATCCACGTGTATTTTTCATTTGACAAAGCTGCCCCCCTTGACCTATCCATTGATCATCGAAGAATTGCGCCCGGAGGACACCCCTCGCGGGCGCTTTTGTTTTTCCCCACATCGCGGATCCTGATTCTGTCGCTGCCATTTCTGGCCGCGTGCATCGGCGCGTTCGCTCTGCCCCAAATGAGAACCGCCCATGGACATGGTCTTCGCGCCGAGCCGGATTGAATCCTGGCCTCTCGACCGGCTGCGCCCCTACGCCCGCAATGCCAAGATCCACGACGCAGATCAGGTCGCCAAGATCGCGGCCAGCATGGCCAAGTTCGGCTGGACCGTACCCTGCATGGTGGCAGACGATGGCGAGTTGATCGCGGGCCATGGCCGGGTGCTGGCGGCAGCAATGCTGGGCCTGAAGGAAGTGCCGGTGATCCGGCTCAGCCATTTGGACGAGGCCGAGCGTCGCGCATACAGGATCGCGGACAACCAGCTTGCCGAGCTGAGCGAGTGGGACGAGGTCATGAAGCGGGGTGAGATCGCTTGGCTGCTGGCCGAAAATTTCGACATCAGTCTGATCGGGATCCCCGAGGATGAACTAGACGCCCTGTTGCAGGACCCCGACGCGCTGGGCGCGGATGGTCCGGTCGAGGGCGAGGATGACATTCCGGAACCGCCGATCACGCCGGTGTCGGTGCCGGGCGACCTCTGGCAACTGGGGTCGCACCGTCTGATCTGCGGTGACAGTACATCCGCCGAGGTGGTCGGGCGGTTGCTGGGCGATGTTCACCCGCTGCTGATGGTCACCGACCCGCCTTACGGCGTGGAATACGACCCAAGCTGGCGCAACCAGGCGGGTGCGGCCAAGACCAAGCGCACCGGCAAGGTGCTGAATGACGACCGTGCCGATTGGCGCGAGGCGTGGGCGCTGTTCCCCGGTGACGTCGCTTATGTCTGGCACGGCGCGCTGCATGCAGCGACGGTTGCTGAAAGCCTGGTGGCCGCTGGTTTCGCCGTCCGGTCGCAGATCATCTGGGCCAAGGACCGCCTCGTCCTCAGCCGGGGCGATTACCACTGGCAGCATGAACCGTGCTGGTATGCCGTCAAGAAGACCGGCAAGGGCCATTGGGCCGGGGACCGCAAGCAGACGACGCTGTGGCACATCTCCAGCAAAGACCAGGATGCCGCCACAGTGCACGGCACCCAAAAGCCGGTCGAATGCATGCGCCGCCCGATCCTGAACAACTCAAGCCCGGGTCAGGCGGTCTATGAACCCTTCATGGGATCCGGCACCACGCTGATCGCAGCGGAAACGACCGGACGGGTCTGCTTCGGGATCGAGTTGAACCCGGCCTATGTCGATGTGGCCATCGAGCGCTGGCAGCAGTTCACCGGTGCCAATGCCGTGCTGGCAGAAACCGGCGAGACCTTTGGTGAGCTGAAGGCAAAGAGGCTTGCGACATGAACCCGTCCCTGCTTCCGGAGCGGATTGAACACTGGCCCCTCGACAGGCTGAAACCCTACGCCCGCAATGCCAAGATCCACGACGCCGATCAGGTCGCCAAGATCGCGGCCAGCATGGCCAAGTTCGGCTGGACCGTGCCGTGCATGGTGGCCGACGATGGTGAATTGATCGCTGGGCATGGCCGCGTGCTGGCGGCGGCGATGCTCGGCCTGAAGGAGGTGCCGGTGATCCGGCTCAGCCATTTGGACGAGGCGGAGCGCCGCGCATACAGGATCGCGGACAACCAGCTTGCTGAACTGAGCGAGTGGGACGAGGTCATGAAGCGTGGCGAGATCGCTTGGCTGCTGGCCGAAAATTTCGACATCAGTCTGATCGGGATCCCAGAGGATGAACTGGACGCCCTGCTGCACGCGGCCGATGACGACAGAACGGTGATCGACGACGATGCCGCCGATGCCATCCCGGATCCACCCGACGACCCCATCACCAAGCCGGGCGACATTTGGCAACTCGGGCAGCACCGGCTGTGCTGCGGCGATGCCACCGATCCGGCCGCTGTCGCCAGGCTGATGAAGGGCGAACAAGCGACACTGATGTTCACCTCGCCGCCTTACGCCCAGCAGCGCGATTATGGTGCCGCCAAGGAAAAGGTCGGCGATTGGGATGCGCTGATGCAGGGCGTGTTCGCCGCAGCGCCGGTCACAGTAGACGCGCAGCTGCTGGTCAACCTCGGCCTCGTTCACCGCGACAGCGAATGGCAGCCCTATTGGGAAGGATGGGTCGAATGGATGCGCGCATCTGGTTGGCGGCGGTTTGGCTGGTATGTCTGGGATCAGGGCCCCGGTTTGCCGGGCGATTGGAACGGCCGCCTGGCGCCGTCGCACGAGTTCATTTTCCACTTCAACCGAAGCCCGCGAAAACCGCACAAGACGGTCCCGTCCAAACACGCGGGCGAAACTTTGGGCGGCGGTGGGCTGCGCGGGGCCGACGGCACCGTCCACGCCAAAACCGGCACCGGCAACGCGATCCAGAGCCATCGTATCCCTGACAGCGTGTTCAGGGTCATGCGCCACAAAGGGGGCTTGGGCGCAGCGGGATCGCACCCGGCGGTGTTCCCGGTGGCGCTGGTCGAAGCGGTGCTGACGGCGTTCTCGGATCCTGGCGACCTGATCTACGAGCCGTTCTGCGGCTCCGGCACCCAGATCGTCGCAGCGGAACGCGCTGGGCGGCGTTGCTTCGCGATGGAACTGGACCCCGTTTACTGCGACGTGGCCGTGCGGCGATGGGAGTCGGCTACGGGGAAGACAGCCGCGAAAGCGAGACATTGAGACGACGCCTCTCGACAGAAATTCTTTGAAGTCTGGGCAAAGCGAATCTGAACGGAGTTCTAAAGCCTTGCAAAGCAATCGCTTAGTGACTAGTTGAACGGTACGAAATTCCGAGTTCGGCCCTCGTGACTTTGGGTTTCACTCTTGGGGATGTCGCGACGTGGCTCTTCGTTTTCTGGCTCTGCTTAGACTGGTTCTTCACCATTAATTCGCACCTAGGAGGCATCATGGACAAAATCCTGAAGACTACACTGAAAACTGGACTGGATACTCTGGCGGCGCTGCGGGGCCATGGAAACGATAGAGTGCCACGACAAACGACATACTAAGGGTGGAGCCCACGGTCCAAAGCCGGAAGCCGCCGGGCGGTTCGATTCCGCCACCCCGCACCAATTTCGAGCCCCGGCGTTTTCGCCGGGGCGCTTTTACTATCATAATTTTGGGGCCGATGAGTGATGGTCAGCGGCACTGCCTAACAGCGGTGCATTCTGAAGTTAGCCGATCACATACACTAATCCTCGACCCTCGACTTTCGTTGACGTGATCGCCAAACCCAATTTCTTCTTTAAAACCCCGGAGATCGCGCCTCGAACGGTATGGGACTGCCAGCCGGTCGCCGCCGTGATTTCCCCGATGGTCGCGCCTTCCTGAGCGCCAAGCATGGCGATGATCTGTGCCTGCTTGGTTCCGGTACGCTGGGTCTGCGACTTAACAGCGGGCGCCTTTGCGGCATGTTCGCGGATTGCAGCGACGGTTTTCACCACCACCGGCTCGATCCCGATGGCAAGCAAGCCTGCGTCAGTGACCACCAGCGTCGTGCCAGGCCCATCGCCAGTTTCGCGCCAGAGCGGTTCGCCGCGCCGCAGGTTGGCGTCGACCTCCTGCAGCCAGCCGTGTTCGATCATCTTCGACACAGCCATCTTGGCCGCCGCACCGGCCAGCCCCTTGGGCAGCGGCAGGGCGATGTTTTCGGGGCGCTGGGCCCCGGCGCTGAGGATGATGGTCTGGGTTTCAGTTAGCTTGGTCATGGCGTTCCCCTATCGGTCGTTGGCGGCAAGGAAGGAAGCGATGCGCGACATCAGATCGTTGTGGCCGTCGGCATCCGTGCCGATGATCACGTCCCCGTCGTCATCACGTTCCAGATCGGCGATCTCGCGCAGCAGGGCGATGGCCTCGTCGCAGGCGGCGAGGCGTTCGGCCTCCCATGCGGCGGTGATGGCATCCTGTTCGATCTGGTGGCGCTGGGCGGGGTCAAGCGACATGTTCGCCCTCCTTGAAGGCGGCGTCGGTGATCTGGCGCAGCAGGCTGGCGTAGTGGTTCAGGGTGCCGACGTGGCCCCAGTTGATCTCGTCGGGATGGGTCTTGAAATGGTCGTCGCTCAGGGCCTTCAGCCGCTCCAGCATCGCGTCGATCTGGAACTTGGTGGTAATGAAGGCGTCGAGGGCTTTGGCATTGTCGGTCGCGCGGCGGGTGGTCATGGCGTGGTCTCCGGGGCTGAGTTGGATCGTTTTCGTGTAATCACCATCGCTCTGGCGGGGCGCGTAGTGTAGGCAAATCCCAGCAATATCAGTGCTTTCTGATTACACTCCGGGCGCATCGGCCCTTGGCACCACATGCACCCACTGGCATCCGATCCACATGTAGAGATGCGCAAACTCCCGCGTCGGGTGCGGCAGGATACGCGGTGCACGCGGTGGGCTGAAGCAATCCAGCGCCTCGGGCGTGACCTGCCGGATTTCCCGGGCGGTGAGAATGTCCTCGGGTTTCCAGCGTGCCAGCGCGGGCAGCATGTGGGCGGGATAGCCGTCAAAATGGACATAGACATGCGCCCATTCTTCGGGGCCGATCTGGATGGCGATCTGCGCGCGGGTGCTCATGGCCGCACCTCAGATCAGCTGCAGATCAACCAGCACGGCGCTGGCGGCAGCCAGCTGCATGGTCGGCAGGTCGATCTTGATGTGCGAGAAGAGGTCCGAGCAGTCGGCCTTGATCCCGCCCTCGCGCAGCGCGGCTTCGATCACCTCCGCCACCACGTTGGGGCGGCTGCGGTCGAGATGGTCGGGCAGCGTGGCGATGTCGATGCGGATGGTGGTGGTGGCCATGGTCATGTCCCTGCCCTCCTTCAGCGTTTCGCAGCGGCGGCGACGCCAGCGGCGTAGGCTGCTTCCAGCGCGGCGCGGATCGCCCAAACCGCCACATCGTGGAAATCCAAACGGTCGCTGTTCTGGGTCTCCAGCGTCTCGATGCTGTGGAAGTGCTTCGTCGCGATCTCCAGCAGCAAGGCGTCGCTGGGGGCTTTGGCGGGGGCAGTCTTGGTGGTCATGGCGTCGTCTCCGGGGCTGAGTTGCATCGTTTTCCTTGGACCCAGAATCGCTCTATGCGGGAGTGTAATCAACTGAATAAGCAGATTATTTCTGTGTAAATTCAATATCTTGAGGCGAATCCAATCACCATGGAAGGTATGTCCGAGCGGGAGTATTCCGCCCATTCCGGCCTGTCGCGCGGGGCCATCCAGAAGGCCCGAAAAGCCAGTCGGCTGGTGGTTTACAGCGACGGGTCGATCAACGCGGCCGCGTCGGATGTGCGGCGTGGCGAGATGACCGATCCGGACCAGCAGCGCCGCAGCACCGGCGGCGAAAGCGGGTTCAGCGGTCCCGCAGACAGCTCGTCCTATCTCAAGGCGCGCACCGCGCTGACGGTCTACCAGGCGCAAGACAAGCAACTGGGCATCCAGAAGAAGAAGGGCACGTTGGTCGACCGGGCACGCGCCGAAGCCTTGGTGTTTCGCCTCGCGCGCCAGGAACGCGACGCATGGGTGACCTGGCCTGCCCGTGTGGCGGCACTGATGGCGGCTGAAGTGGCCTTGGGAGTGGAGAAACAAACCGGAACGCCGGTGATCATCGAGGCCGCGATCCTGCAGAGGGTGCTGGAAACCCATGTCAGACAGCACCTCGACGCCCTCGCCGACCTCCGGGTCTCGCTTGGATGAAGGAGAATACCTCGACCTGACAGAGGACCTCGACCTCGAGTTTGACGGGGCCGAGGATATCTTGCGCAGCTGGCGCAAGGGGATGCGGCCCGATCCGGACCTGACCGTGTCGGAATGGGCGGATCAACACCGCTGGCTGTCCTCGCGGGGCGCGGCCGAGCCGGGGCGCTATCGCACGGCCCGCGCGCCCTACCTGCGCGAGATCATGGATGTGCTGTCGCCGCGCCACCCGGCGCAGCGCGTGACCTTCATGAAGGCCGCACAGGTTGGCGCGACCGAGGCTGGCAACAACTGGATCGGCTTCGTCATTCATCACGCGCCGGGGCCGATGCTGGCGGTGCTGCCATCGCTGGAACTCGCCAAGCGCACCTCGCGCGGCCGTCTTGATCCGCTGATTGCGGATAGCCCGGCGCTGCGGGAACGGGTCAATCCGGCCCGGTCGCGCGATGCGGGCAATTCGATGCTCTCAAAAGAGTTCCCCGGCGGCATTCTGGTGCTGACTGGTGCCAACGGCGCCACGGGCCTGCGGTCGATGCCTGCGCGCTACATATTTCTGGACGAGGTTGATGCCTATCCACCCTCGGCCGATGAGGAAGGCGATCCGGTCACTTTGGCCGAGGCGCGCACCACCACCTTCTCGCACCGGCGCAAGGTGTTCATGGTCTCGACGCCCACGATCCGGGGGCTGAGCCGGATCGAGCGCGAGTTTGATGCCTCGGACAAGCGCCGGTATTTCGTTCCCTGCCCGCATTGTGGCCACATGCAATGGCTGCAGTTTGAACGCCTGCGCTGGGACAAGGGGCGGCCTGACACTGCGGCCTATCACTGCGAGGGCTGCGAACGCCCCATCGCCGAGCATCACAAGACGCAGATGCTGGAACTGGGCGAATGGCGGGCAACGGCAGTGTCGGCCGATCCCCACTCCATCGGCTTCCACATCTCGGCGCTCTATTCGCCGCTGGGCTGGAAAAGCTGGCAGCAGATCGCCCGCGAATGGCTGGCGGCGCAAGGTTCGGAAGAGATGCTGCGCGTCGCGCGCAACACGCTTCTGGGCGAGACTTGGGTCGAAAGCGGCGACGCGCCCGAATGGCAACGGCTGGCCGAACGCCGCGAAAGCTACGGTGGCGTGCAAATCCCCGTCGGTGGTCTGTTCCTGACCGCTGGCGTGGACGTGCAGAAAGACCGGATCGAGGTCGACGTCTGGGCATGGGGTCGCGGCTTGGAGTCCTGGCTGGTCGATCACATCGTTATTACCGGTGGCCCCGACGATCCGGCCTGCTGGGACAAACTCACTGCCCTGTTGGGGCGGACATGGGCCTGCGCCAATGGCGCCGTGATGCTGATCGGCAAGCTGGCCATCGACACCGGCTATGAAGCCCCGGCGGTTTACGCATGGGCGCGCAAGCAAGGGTTCGACCAGGTCGCGCCGATCAAAGGTTTGGAAGGCTTCAACCGCGCCACGCCGGTGTCGGGCCCGACATTTGTCGACGCTACTATTGGCGGCAAGCGTCTGCGCCGGGGCGCCCGGCTCTGGTCGGTGGCCACAGCGACCTTCAAGACCGAAACCTACCGCTTCCTGCGTCTGGAGAGGCCGAGCGACGAAGACCGGGCGCTGGGCGTGGCGGACGCCCCGGGCACCGTGCACTTGCCCGACTGGATCGACACCGAATGGCTGAAGCAGCTGGTGGCGGAACAGTTGGTCACCGTGCGCAACAAGCGCGGCTATGCCCACCCCGAATGGCAGAAGATGCGCGAGCGCAACGAGGTGCTGGACGCCCGCGTCTATGCCCGGGCTGCGGCCTGGATCATGGGCGCTGATCGCTGGGACGAGGCGACCTGGCGGCGACTGGAAGCGCAGGCCGGGGTGGAAACCCGACCATCTGCGCAGGTTGCTGCCCCATCAGAACTGGCTACGCCTGCAGCGCCCAAGGCCGGGGCACCCTCTACGCCACGGCGGAAACGTCGAGCCTACACACCAAACTTCATGAGGGACTGAGATGGATCTGGAACGGATGCGTGCGCTTTTGGCCGCGCTGCAGGAGGCCCGTTATGCGGGCGTCCGGTCGGTCAGCTATGACGGCAAATCGATCAACTATGGCTCGGACGGGGAACTCGCGAACGCCATCAGCGATCTGGAAACCCGGATCGCCACCGCCACCAATGGCACCCCGCGTCGTCGGCGCTGGGGCACTGTGGCCTCGAAGGGCCTGTGACCCATGGCATTCGAAGCGTTCCGGCAGCGCATCGGCAGCATCATCGGCGGTTTCGATGCAGCGCAGGCCCACCGACGCCTGCGTGGGTTCCGCGCATCCCGTGCGCATGTGAACACCCTGATCGCGGCCTCGGGCGACACGATCACCGCTCGCGCCCGCTGGCTGGTCCGCAACAACGGCTATGCGGCAAACGCAGTGGAGTCCTTCGCCAGCAATGTCGTCGGCGATGGCATCAAACCTTCGTCGACCATCGCCGATGCCGCCAAGAAGGAAGAGTTGCAGGCGCTGTGGCTCGCCTGGACTGACGATGCCGATGCAGAAGGCCTGACCGACTTCTACGGGCTGCAGCGCCGGGCGGCGCGCGAGGTGTTCCTTTCAGGCGAGGTGTTCATTCGCATCCGGCCACGCCGGGCCGAGGACGGTCTGACCGTTCCTTTGCAGCTGCAGATGATTCCTGCCGAGATGTTGCCGCTCGACATGAATCGCACCCTGCCCGGCGCGGGGCTGATCCGGCAGGGGATCGAGTTTGACGGTATCGGCCGTCGTATCGCCTATCACTTCCTGCGCCGCCACCCCGGCGATCTGACCGATCCCGGCCTCGCGGGCGAAACCGTCCGTGTCCCCGCCGCCGACGTGATCCATGTCCTTGACCCGGTCGAGGCTGGCCAGCTGCGCGGCGTGTCGCGCTTTGCCGCAGCCATCGTGAAGCTGTTCACGCTGGACCTCTATGATGACGCCGAGCTGGAACGGAAGAAAATCGCGGCGATGTTCGCGATGTTCATCACCTCCCCCGCGCCGGAAACCCCGCTGGAACCGACCGAAGAGGATCTGGAGGTCGAACCCGGACAGGTGGTGCGTCTCGATCCCGGCGAGGATGTGTCCACCCCGGCCACGCCAGACTCGGGCGGCACATACGAGCCGTTCCAGTACCGCACCCTGCTGCAGATCGCGGCGGCGCTTGGCGTGCCCTATGGCTACCTGACCGGCGACACGGCGAAGGGCAACTTCTCCAACACGCGGATTTCGCTGATCGAGTTCCGCCGACGCATCTCGGCCTGGCAGCATGGCGTGCTGGTCTATCAGCTCTGCCGCGCGGTCTGGGTGCGCTGGATGGATACCGCTGTCCTGTCGGGCGCGCTGGACCTGCCCGGCTATGACAGCCAGCGCCGCCAGTATCAGGCTTGCGCGTGGCTACCCACGAAATGGGACT
>JAHYJF010000127.1 GCA_019428955.1 Burkholderiaceae bacterium | reverse complement strand
CCATTCGGCAACTCGAGCCCGGCAGCACTGACGGACGCATCCAGCACCTCTTCTCCGCCGATGGCGATATTGACGAGGAGCTGCTGCTGCTGGCAGTGTTGAAGTCGCTCGGTCCGGAGCGCTTCTACACCAAGGCGTCAGCGTAATGAGTTCACCCCTTTAGCCGCAGGCCCCCACGTGGCCACAGGCGGTGCAGAAATCGCACCCGTCCTTGCGGATCAACGTCTTGTTGCTGCACTCGGGGCAACGCTTGCCGGCCAAGGGCTTGATTGCCGCCTCGGTGGTGTTGGCTTCGTTTGATGGCACCGCCAGGATGCCGGCGTTAGCCGTCGGATAGCCTTCCTCGTTGAGAATGCCGAGCATCGCGTAGCGGTGGATCACCAGCTGCGCCAGGTAGGCGACAGTCGATGGCCAGCTGCGCGATTTCTCGGAGCCGGGCACGCGGGCGAAGAAGTCGCCGTTGGGCTCGGTGTACTTGAGCAGCTTGCGCATCTTCATCCCGATCCACGCCGGGTCGTAGACCCGCATGTCGAGGCTCAGCAGCTTGCATAGTCCGTCGAGCACCTTGGGGTACTCGCCCGAGAGCCACATCGAGTAGGGACGGCGCTGCCCGCCGGGCATCACCAGTTCCTTGAGGAACAACACGAAGTCATCGCCGGTGCTCGAATTGAGCACGTCGACGGTCCAGCTCAGGGTCCCGTTGGGGCCAGCTTTGGGCTCCTTGAGCCCGATCAGCGCGTCGATCACCGGCGTATCGCCAACCTCGCTCTCGTCGAAAGCGCCGAGTTCGTTGCAGCGGTAGCGCACCAGTCGGGCGAATCCCGCCACCAGGCTCGGCACCGGGACCGGTTCACCGGAGGGCGGCATGGCCAGTTCGAAGGCATCGTCGCCGGCAGCCTTTTCCAGGGCCGCGAGTTTGATGTCGAGCCAGCGCCGGTCGGCCGCGCGCATGTCCATCGACAGCGTCTTGGCGACCGCGCCGAGGCCCCGGGGCTGCTCGGCACCGTTGACCCAAACCTCGAACGGATAGGGCTTGCCGTTATCGATGTGGCCGATGAACACCGCGAACTTGCCGTGCGGGTGGTCGATTGCGTAGGTGCGCGACGGATTGCCGTTGGCCAGCTTCGGTCGGCTGGGCCAGCGCAGGCTTGCCAGCGGCGGGGAGGGTGCCTTCTCGAGGATCAGGCGGCGGTCCGGATCGAGGAACTCGACGTCGGGCTTCTCTTCGGTCGTGGTCGTCGGGGCGGCCTCGAGCACCGAACCGAGCACCGAGTTGGGCCGATAGGTGGTGATGCCCTTGAGGCCGGCGCGCCAGGCTTCGAGATAGAGGTCTTCGAAACTCTCGAACGGGTAGTCCTCAGGCACGTTGACGGTCTTGCTGATCGCGGCGTCGATGAATGGCTGCACGACCGCGCTCATGCGCATGTGGTCGATCGCCTGCATCTCGAGAGCAGAGACGAACGCCGGGGTGAGCATCGCGCAGCGCGCGCCATCTTCGGCAAAGAACAGCTTGCCGGGCGCTATGCCGCGGGCCGGATCGAACGGCAGCATCCGGACGTCGTCGGCGATCCCGCAGTGGTGGCGGAAGACGCGGTAGGCGTGGTCCTCGACAAGGTAGGTCTGGAGGCTGTTGTCAGCCATGCGTTTCTTGCGGCTGTAGAACCAGCTGAAGGCCGGCTCGATGCCGTTGGAGGCGTTGTCGGCAAATGCCAGCGAGATCGTGCCGGTCGGCGCGATCGCCAGCAGATGGCTGTTGCGAATCCCGTGCTCGCGGATGGCATCCTTGATCGATTCCGGCAGACGCGAGGCGAACGACGGCGCCGCGAGGTACTTGTCGGCGTCGAGCAATGGGAAGGAACCCTTTTCACGCGCCAGCTCGACCGAAGCCATATAGGCGGCGTCGCGCATGTTGTTCGAGATCCGGCTGGCCAGCGTGCGGCCGGCATCGGAGTCGTAGCGTAGCCCCAGCATCACCAGCACGTCGCCCAACCCGGTGAAGCCCAGGCCGATGCGGCGTTTCGCCTGCGCTTCATGCAGTTGCTGCTCGAGCGGCCAGACGGTGGCGTCGAGCACGTTGTCAAGCATGCGTACGGCGACCGTGCAGTTCTTGCCGAAGCCCTCGAAATCGAATTGGGCGCCCGGTTCGAATGGGTCGATGACGAAGCGCGTCAGGTCGACGCTGCCGAGGTCGCAACAGCCATAGGCGGGCAGCGCCTGCTCGCCGCAGGGATTGGTCGCGTCGATGCGCTCGCAATAGCGCAGGTTGTTGTCGCGGTTGATCATGTCGATGAACAGCACGCCCGGTTCGGCGTGGTCATAGGTGCTCGACATGATCTGGCGCCAGAGCTCGCGCGCCGGAACCGTGCGGTAGATCCATTTGCCCTCGGCGTTGCGTTCCGCTGCGGGCTCGCCGTCACGGGTGCTGGGCTCGGCGTCGTGGACCAGTTCCCAGGGGCCGTCGTCTTCGACAGAGCGCATGAACGAGTCGGTCACCGCCACCGACATGTTGAAATTGCGCAGATCGCCGGCGGCCTTGGCGTGGATAAATTCCTCCACGTCCGGATGGTCGCAGCGCAGCACGCCCATCTGGGCGCCGCGGCGCGAACCGGCCGACTCGACGGTCTCGCACGAGCGGTCGAACACGGTCATGTACGATACCGGGCCGCTGGCGCGGCTGTTGGTGCCCTTGACCCAGGCGCCGCGCGGCCGGATGGCCGAGAAGTCGTAACCGACCCCGCCGCCGCGGCGCATGGTCTCGGCAGCCTGCGCGAGCGCGTCGTAGATTCCGACGCGGCCGTCGTCGCCGCAGATGCAGTCGTCGATCGGCTGGACAAAGCAGTTGATCAGGGTCGCGACCAGGTCGGTGCCGGCTGCGGAGTTGATCCGTCCTCCGGGGATAAAGCCGTCGGTCATGGCGCGATGGAACGCTTCTTCCCATTCGAGCCTGGATGCGGGCGATTCCACCGCCGCGAGGGCGCGGGCGACACGCTGACGAACCTGGTCAACGCTAGTCTCGCCGGCCTTCGCGTATTTTTCGATGAGGACGTCCGCAGAAATATCCTGTGCGGGCAATTCGGGGCCGCCATGGCGGCGCAGCGAGAGCGCGTCTTCGAGTTTCAAGAAGTACTCCAGTTCTGGCTAATAGATGGCACGACAACGCGTCTTATTCGGGATCCGGGTACCGACTGGTCGCCGGATGCGCCACGAATGTTTTTTTGGCGGCACGGGAGACAAGGGTAGCAAAAACTGGAGCCCGCGCCACGACATTTTTTTCCTAAGAGCGAGCTTTCCGCATCATTGGATTGGTCTTGAAGGCAAGATCGAGGCGAAGTCCCGCACCACGTTTGCCCTCCCGCCCGATTAAGTCTCGCCCCTGTGGATTTCCCCCGTTGTGTTGCGGCTACACTGTGCCCATTCGGAGGATGGACAAATGAAGCGAACGCTGAACGGCCGTACGCTGTTCGTGAGTGGCGGGTCACGCGGCATCGGATTGGCAATCGCCCGTCGTGCGGGGCGTGACGGGGCCAACGTGATCATTGCCGCCAAGACCGATCGGCCCAATCCGAAGCTGCCGGGCACGATCCACAGTGCCGCCGAGGAGATCGAAGCGGCCGGCGGGCGCTGCCTGCCGGTGGTGTGCGACATTCGCGACGAAGCGCAGGTGCTCTCGGCGGCCCGCAGGGGGGCCGAGGCCTTCGACGGCATCGATATCCTGGTCAACAACGCCAGCGCGATCAAGCTGACCCCGACCGAGGCGACGCCGATCAGGCGCTTCGACCTGATGTTCGGCGTCAACGTCCGCGGCACCTTCCTGTGCACCCAGGCGCTGCTGCCGTATCTCAAGCGCTCGGCGGAGCGGGGGCGCAACCCCCACGTGCTGACGCTCGCGCCGCCGCTCAATCTCGAGCCGCGCTGGTTTGCGCCGCACGTCGCCTACACGATGGCCAAGTACGGCATGAGCATGTGCGTGCTCGGCCACGCCGAGGAGTTCCGCGCCTACGGTGTAGCGGTCAATGCGCTCTGGCCCCGGACCGTAATCCAGACTGCGGCGCTGCAGATGATCCCGGGCGTGCAGCCCGAGCATTGCCGCAAGCCCGAGATCATGGCCGATGCGGCCCACTGCATCATGGTGAGCAGCGCGCGCGAGCACACCGGCAATTTCTACCTCGACGACGAAGTGCTCGCGGCCAATGGCGTCACCGACCTCGACCAGTACTCGGTGGTGCCGGGGAGCAAGCTGCTGTTGCCGGACCTCTTCCTGTGACTCGGCGCGGCGCCTTGCCCATGCCCGCGCGCACCCGGTGCGCGCTGCCGATGGCCGCTGGATCACCGCCAAGGGGAAGGCGATCCATTCGCTGTCGCTGGCCGAGCTGCGCAGCTACGACGTCGGCCGGCTCAACCCCGAGAGCAGCTACGCGCGTCAGTGGCCCGAGCAGCAGGCGGTCGACGGCCAGCGTTTTCCCTTGCTCGCCGAACTGTTCGCGCTGGTGCGCTCGGGCAAACCGGCGGTTAGGCTCAACCTCGAGATCAAGATCACGCCCGTGAGCGGCACCGATACCCCCGATGCCGAGACCTTCGCCACCATGGTGGTCGCGGCGGTGCGGGCCGCCGGAATGGCCGAGCGGGTCACGATCCAGTCCTTCGACTGGCGGCCGCTGCTGGTGGTGCGGCGGATTGCGCCCGAGATCCCGACTGCCTGCCTGACGATCGAGTCGAGCGGCATGAATACCGTCGCCCCCGACCAGTCGGGCGCCTCACCGTGGCACGCCGGGCTGCGCCGCGCCGAGCACGGCGACTCGACCCCGCGGCTGGCCAAGGCCGCCGGTTGCGGCACCTGGTCGATGTACTGGCGCAACCTCTCGCCCGGCGAAATGGAACAGGCCAAGGCGCTCGGCCTCAAGGTGCTGCCCTGGACGGTCGACAATCCGGCCGACATGGAGCGCCTGATCGCGCTGGGGGTCGACGGACTGATCACCGACTATCCCGACCGGCTGCGCCGGGTCATGGCCGGGCGCGGCCTGGCCCTGCCCTGAGTCGTCCTCGTCAGTCCCGACTGGGGGGCACGGCGCGCGGCTTGCGCTGTTCGTCGGTCGCGACGTAGGTGAGCGTCGCCTCGGTGACCTTGACGACCCGATCGTCGGCCCGGCTGCGCTGGGCATAGACCTCGACCCGGACGGTCAGCGAGGTGGTGCCGACGCGCACGACCTCGGCGTAGAACGAGACCAGGTCGCCGACCAGCACGGGATGCTTGAACAGGAACGAATTGACCGCCACGGTGGCGATCCGGCCATTGGCCCTGCGCACCGCCGGGACCGAGCCGGCGATGTCGACGTGCGACATGATCCAGCCGCCAAAGACGTCGCCGTGGATGTTCGCATCGGCGGGCATCGGCATCACCCGTAGCGCCGGGATCTTGCCGGGTGGGAGTTCGCAAAGTGGTAGGGTGGTCACAGTCGTTCTCGCAATGGTCCGCCGGTCTTCCGTCGCCGCGCGCGACGCTCTGCCTTGAGCATAACGCCGTGGCTGGCCGCTTGGTAGTCCCCGGGTCGGGGGCCAGCGGCGGCGCTCGGTCAATCGCGGTAGACTCCCCGGGGCTGCGCAAACGCGGCCAGGGCGCGGTTCCGGATCTCCGGCGCTGGCGTGGCGACGAGGATTCTGGGCACGGAGGTTGGCAGACATGGCGCGACATCGCATCGCGGTGATTCCCGGCGACGGCATCGGCAACGAGGTCGTTCCGCAAGGTTTGCGGGTTCTGGAAGCGGCGGCGAGCCGCTTCGGCATCGACCTGCACTTCGATCACTTTGACTTTGCCTGCTGCGACTATTACGTCCGGCACGGCAAAATGATGCCCGAGAACTGGAAGGAGCAAATCGGCGGTCACGACGCGATCTTCTACGGCGCAGTCGGCTGGCCCGCCACGGTTCCCGACCACATCTCTCTGTGGGGTTCGCTGCTGCTGTTCCGGCGCGAGTTCGACCAGTACATCAACCTGCGCCCGGTCAGGCTGATGCCGGGCGTGCCGTGCCCGCTGGCCAACCGGGTGCCGGGCGACATCGATTTCTACGTGGTGCGCGAGAACACCGAGGGCGAGTATTCGTCGCTCGGCGGACGCATGTACCCCGGGACCGAGCGTGAGATCGTGATCCAGGAATCGGTCTTTTCCCGGGTCGGCGTCGACCGGGTGCTGCGCTACGCCTTCGAACTGGCCTCAAAGCGTCCCAAGAAGCACCTGACCTCGGCCACCAAGTCCAACGGCATTTTCATCTCGATGCCTTACTGGGACGAGCGGGTGACGGAGATGGCCAGGTCCTACCCGGACATCAGGCTCGACAAGTTCCACATCGACATCCTGACCGCCCATTTCGTGCGCAATCCCCACTGGTTCGACGTGGTGGTCGCATCCAACCTGTTCGGCGACATCCTTTCCGACCTTGGCCCAGCGTGCACCGGGACGATCGCGATCGCGCCCTCGGCGAACATCAATCCGGAGCGCAAGTTCCCGTCGCTGTTCGAGCCGGTCCACGGCTCGGCGCCGGACATCGCCGGCAAGGGGATCGCGAACCCGATCGGGCAAATTTGGTGCGGGGCGATGATGCTCGATCATCTCGGTTACCGGCCGGCGCACGATGCGATCCTCGCCGCGATCGAACAGGTGACCGCGGCGGGCCCGCGCACGCCCGACATGGGCGGTACGGCCAATACCAGCGACGTCGGCAAGGCGATCGTCGCGGCGCTGGGGTAAGTCCGCCGGGGGGCGCGCCGGGGCGGTGTGCAGCTGGAGACGACGGAGGTGGGGCAGGGATGGATCCGAGAGCGCTGCTGATCGAGAGTTTTGAAGCGGCAGTCGCCGCTGCCGACCCGGCCAGGGTGCTCGCCGCGCTCCTGCCCGATCATCGCGAGATCGCCGGCTACCGGCGCACCCTGGTGGTCGGTGCCGGCAAGGCCGCGGCGAGCATGGCCGCGGCTCTCGAAGCGCACTGGCCTGCCGAGGCGAGCCTGGAGGGGCTGGTGGTGACTCGCTACGGCCACGGCCTGGACTGTCGCCGGATCGATGTCATCGAGGCGGGGCATCCGGTGCCCGATTCCGCTGGCGAGGAGGCCGCGCGCACGATTCTCGAGCGCTGCAGCCAGCTCGGCGCGGCCGACCTGCTGGTGGTCCTGGTCTCGGGCGGCGCCTCGAGCCTGCTGGCCCTGCCGGTCGACGCCGTCGCGATGGCCGATCTCAAGGCCCTGACCCAGGCCTTGCTCGCCAGCGGTGCCCCGATCCAGGACATGAACGTGGTGCGCAAGCACCTCTCGATGATCCAGGGTGGGCGCCTCGCGCAGGCTACCCGGGCGCGGGTGCTGGCGCTGGTGATCTCGGACGTCGCCGGCGACGATATCTCGGCGATCGGTTCGGGGCCCTGTGCGCCTGACCCGAGCACCTACCAGGACGCATTGGCGGTGTTGCGCCGCTACCGGGTCGATCCGCCGGCGAGCATCGCCGAGCACCTGCGCCGCGGCGCGGCCGGTGCCATCGGGGAGACTCCCAAGCCGGGCGACGCCTTCTTCGCGCGGGTCGATAACCGGGTGATAGCCAGCGCTGCGGCCAGCCTGGCGGCGGCGGCGCAGTGCTTTGCCGCGGCCGGAGTCCGGCCGGTGGTGCTGGGCGACACGATTACCGGCGAGGCGCGAGACGTCGCCCAGGTCCATGCCGCCATCGCCGCCGAACTCGATATCCGCGGCGAGTGTTCGTTCGGACCGGGCTTTAGGCGTCCGCTCGCCCTGATCTCGGGCGGCGAGTGCACCGTCACCATCGGTGAGGGCGGCGGGCGCGGCGGCCGCTGCTGCGAGTTCCTGCTGGCGCTGGCGGTGGCGGCCCCCGAGCAGGGTCTGTGGGCGATCGCCGCCGACACCGACGGAATCGACGGCTCCGAGACCAATGCCGGAGCGGTGCTGACTCCCGATGCCCGGCAGCGCGCCCGGCTCAAGGGGGTCGAAGCCGGTCGCTGCCTCGAAGCGCACGACAGCTACAGTTTCTTCGAGTCGACCGGCGACCTGCTGGTCACCGGACCGACCCGCACCAACGTCAACGACTACCGCGCGCTGCTGTTGCCATGAACGAACTTCGCCTGTTACGCCCCGACGACTGGCACCTGCACCTGCGCGACGGCACCGAACTCGCCGCGGTGGTGGGCGCCTCGGCCGCGCAGTTCGCCCGCGCCATCGTCATGCCCAACCTAAGCTCGCCGGTGGCGACCCTCGAGCAGGCGCGCGCCTACCGCGAGCGGATCCTGGCCGCGCTGCCGAGTGGCAGCGACTTCGAGCCGCTGATGACGCTCTACCTGACCGAGGCCACCTCACCGGCGACGGTGCGCGCGGCGCGCGCCAGCGGCATCGTCCACGCCCTCAAGCTCTACCCGGCCGGCGCTACCACCAACTCCGCCGCCGGGGTTCGCGACTGGCGTCGCGTGAGTGCTACCCTGGAAGCGATGCAGGAGCTCGACATCCCGCTGCTGGTGCACGGCGAAGTCACCACCGCGGGCGTCGATGTGTTTGACCGCGAGCAGGTGTTCATCGACCAGGTGCTGGTGCCGCTGCGCGCGCAATTCCCGCAGCTGCGGGTGGTGTTCGAGCACATCACCACGCGCCAGGCGGCGGACTACGTGCGCACGGCGCCGGGGCGCATCGCCGCCACCATCACGCCGCAGCACCTGCTCTACAACCGCAACGCGATCTTCGCCGGTGGCCTGCGCCCGCACTGGTACTGCCTGCCGGTGCTCAAGCGCGAGGAGCACCGCCGGGCGCTGGTGGCTGCGGCCACCAGCGGCAACCCGCGCTACTTCCTTGGCACCGACAGTGCTCCGCACGCGGCGCGCGCGAAGGAGCACGCCTGCGGCTGCGCCGGTTGCTTCACCGCGCCCCACGCGCTCGAGCTTTACGCCAGCGCGTTCGCGGCCGCCGGCGCGCTCGAGCGGCTCGAGGGGTTCGCCAGCCGCCACGGGCCGGATTTCTACGGCCTGGCGCGCAACCGCGAGCAGGTGGTGCTGCAACGCCGCCCGTGGCAGGTCCCGGCCAGCCTGCCGTTCGGCGCTGAAACAATCGTGCCGCTGGCCGCCGGCACGACGCTCGACTGGCAGTTCGCCGGAGCGCTACGCTAGGCCCCGGCGAGAAGCTGGCGCCAGCGCGCGAGTCCAACCTCCGGCGTGCGATTTATGTTGACAAAAGCAACATCCGGTTGCGATAGTCGACTGTCATGTCCCAGCCTGCAAAATTGCTCCCGGTGCCGGCCGAGCGCATCGCCGCCGTGCGGCGTTTCAACCGCTTCCATACCCGGCTCGTCGGCGCGCTCGGCGAGCACCTGCTCGCCTCGAAGTACTCGCTGGCGCAGGTGAGGGTGCTCTACGAAATTGCCTACGCCTCCGGCGGGAAGCCGCCCTCGGCAGCACAGTTGGGCCGCACCCTGGGGCTCGACGCGGGCTATCTCAGCCGCCTCCTGAGCGGGCTGGAGCAGGCGGGGCTGGTCAAGCGCGAGCCCGCCCCGGGCAATGCCCGGCGTCTGACGCTGCACCTCAGCGCGACCGGGCGCAAGGTGTTCGGG
>JAHYJF010000126.1 GCA_019428955.1 Burkholderiaceae bacterium | reverse complement strand
TGCCGGAGTTGTCGCGACCGAATGACCTCGGAAAGGTCTCGGGGTGGGGGTGGAGCTTCGGCTACTTCGGAGGGATGCTGGCGCTGGGGTTGTCGCTGGCTTATGTGCTCAGCGCCAAGGCCGCGGGAGAAACGGCGTCACAGTTCGTGCCGGTCACGATGCTGATCACGGCGGTGATCTACGCGATCGCCGTCGTACCAACCTTCCTCTGGCTGCGGGAACGGGCGCAAGCGCGGCCGCTCGCGCTCGTGGCCGACGAACTTGGCCGGCCGCGGGTGGTAACCGACGGGATTCGGACCTCCTTGCAGCGCCTGGCGCAGACCTGGCACGCCGCGCGTCGATTGCAGGACTTCTATCGCTTGCTGCTCTGCGGCACCTGCTATCACGCCGGGATCTCGGTGGTGATTACGCTGGCGGCAATCTATGCCCAGGAGGCGATGAAGTTCACTGAAATCGAGACCATGACCCTGATCTTCCTGGTCAACATTGCCGCGGCGCTCGGTGCTTTCGTCTTCGGCTACGCCCAGGACCGGATCGGTCACAAGAGGGCCCTGGGAATCACGCTGGCGGGCTGGATCGTGATGACGCTGCTGGCAGCGCTAGCCACCAGCCGCGGACTGTTCTGGGTAGCGGCGACGCTGGCCGGGCTGTGCATGGGCTCAAGCCAGTCGGCCGGCCGCGCGATGATCGGAGTGCTCGCCCCGGCCCAGCGGGTAGGGGAGTTCTATGGCATCTGGAACATGGCAGTGCGCCTGGCCACGATCATCGGACCGGTTACCTATGGTGCGATTACCTGGGCGAGCGCCGGCAATCACCGCCTGGCGATCGTCAGCACCGCGGCCTTCTTCGTCGCCGGACTGATCCTGCTGGCGGCAGTGGACATGAAGCGCGGCCACGAGGCGGCGCTGGCTTACTAGACGCCGAGCGGCCGGTGAGACCCAGCGACTACGAGGAACCCAGCGAATCGGCGATCCAGTAGAGCCCGTCGAGCACCAGGTTCTCTTGCACGCGGTGATTGATGCCCAGGCGTGGCGCCAGGGTGCGCGCCGCGCCGCCAGAGATGATGCATTGCAGCCCGGGGTGCTGCGTTGCATGCATGGCGAAAACCCGCTCAACCGCGCCGGCCTGCGCGTTGGTGCAACCGGTGGCGATCGCATCGACCGTCTGGCGCGGGAAATCGAGATAGTCTCCCTGGGCGTCAGGCAGCGTCGCGGTGTGCTGGTGCAGGACGCGCTGCATCAAACCCAGTCCCGGCATTATCCCGCCGCCCAGGAACCGGCCGTCGGCGGTCAGCAGGTCAACGGTCGTCGCCGTGCCGCAGACCACCACCAGCACCGGCGCGTCCGGAATCAGCGCGCGGGCTCCAATCAGCGCCGCCCAGCGGTCGCAGCCCAGCGCCGCGGGGTTGAGGTAGCCGTTGCGCACGCCGCATTGCTCGAATTGCGATGAAATCCAGTAGGGCGTATGTTCCTGCGGCCAGATCTCGAGCGCCCGCATCAGGGGGTTGCGGATCAGCGTTCCGGCGACGTTGGAGACCACGATGCGGCTCGGGGCGGCGAACGAGCGCCATTTCGCCATCACCGTCGGGATCTCATCGTGCAGTACCCGGCCGAAATGGACCATCTGTTCCTGGGCAAGGACGTGTTCACCGGGCGGGCGCTGACGATAGAAGCCCCATTTCAGGAAGGTGTTGCCGATGTCGATTAGCAGGTGATGGTTCATCATCTCAGTAGTATTCCCTTGCTTGGCGCCGGAACGGGAGGCCGTTCATGGCTATGCCTTAGTGGCGGGCTTGACGCCCTCAGTGGGGGAACAAAGGCCGGTCCCAACGGTCCGAGGCGAATCCCGGGCCGCAACCGCCGCCACTCGAAATCAGCAGGGTCAGCCAGTGCCGGTCCTGGTGAACGCACCACCAGTACCTTGCCTGCAATAGGTTCGAAATCAGCGCGGAAGTGCACCGCGCTCTTGAGCGCGACGATGCGCTGGCTGACAGGTTCCACCCCCAGGCAGCGGAACATCTCCTGGTCTGCCGCCTGAACCTTGCGCGATGCCAGGATCACCCGCACGCCTTCGCAGCGCAGCAACGCCATTGGGCCAAGCGTCATCCGAAAGCCCTTGAACATCGGTCCGGTGCATTCGAATTTGCCGTCGCCCAGGCGCTCAACGGTGAAAGTACCGCGCAGCGGGCTGTGACCCGGGAGCCCCGAGGTTTCTCCGAGCGCAAACTCGAGCGTCGCACCAATGCCGGCTTCATGGGCGCGCCGTGCCGATTCCGCATCGATCAGCAGGCCCATCACGAACTGGGGCTCGGCATCAGCCACTGCCGCGGCAAAGCATTGCAGTGCACTGGCAGCTGCGGTCGGTGCGCCATAGGCCAGCGCACTCATCGAGCACTGCGCAAAATCGGCCATCGGGAATCCCGGTGTGAACGACAGCGCCGTAGCGCTATCGCCTTCGATGCGCTCGAGCAGTTCGTAGAGGCCCTTGGCAGGCTCGATCATGGTGCACTGCGCGGGCAGGCCGGTCAGGTAGTCGAAGCGCTGGAAACTCTTGGCAGGGCGCTCACCGGAGTTGACCATGCGCATCAGCAGCGTTGCCGCCCGCGCCCCGGCGCTGGCCATGTCGACGTGCGGATAGGTGCGATAAGCGCTCAGCGAGTCGGCGTGCGCGACCATGGCGTCGGTCACGTTGGCGTGCAGATCGAGGCTGGCCACCACTGGCACGCGCGGCCCGACCACTTCCCGCACCCGGCGCAGAATCTCGCCTTCGCCGTCGTCAAGGCTTTCGGTAACCATCGCGCCGTGCAGATCGAGGTAGACGCCATCGAGCGGACCGGCCGCGTGCAACTGGGCGATGAGCGCGCCGACTATGCGTTCGAAGGCATCGTCAGTGACGTGGGCAGAAGGCGACGCCGCCGCCCAGGCAAGCGGCACCAGGCGGTTATTGGCGCCACGAAGCGCCTCGATCGCGCCGCTGATCGGGATGTTGGCACCAGCCAGCGGGGCGAACAGCGCCGCGCCCGACTGGAACGGTGGCCAGGCGCCCCCGAGTTCGAAGACGCGAAAGTCCGCCTTCGAGGGCGCAAAGGTATTGGTCTCGTGCTGCATGCCGCCGACCGCAATCACACTCACTGCGCCATCCTCCAGGCAAGTGAAGTTCGCTGGTGCGGCGCGGCACCGGCGAGGACCCGGAAGTGTAGCGTCGATTTGAATCCGGGAGGCGTGTGATTGTGCGTCGCAGGGCGAATCCGCTTGCGGCGGCCGCACCCTGGCGAGGAGAAAGTCACCAGGGTGCGGCTTTGCCTGATCAGGCGCTGACGACCGGGATCTTGCCGATCTTTTGCTGCCATTCGCGCGGGCCGGTCTCGTGTACCGAGGAGCCCAGGGCATCAACCGCTACCGTGACGGGCATGTCGACGAGGTCGAACTCGTAGATCGCCTCCATCCCGAGGTCGCCGAAAGCGACCACGCGCGATTTCTTGATCGCCTTGGAGACCAGGTAGGCGGCGCCGCCGACGGCCATCAGGTAGGCGGCCTTGTGCTTGCGAATCGCGGCGATCGCGGCCGGACCACGCTCGGCTTTCCCGACCATGGCGATCAGGCCGGTTTCGGCGAGCATCATCTCGGTGAACTTATCCATCCGCGACGAGGTGGTGGGGCCGGCCGGCCCGACTGCCTCGTCGCGCACCGGGTCGACCGGTCCGACGTAGTAGATCACCCGATTGGCGAAATCAACCGGCAGTTTCTCGCCCTTGGCGAGCATGCCCTGGATGCGCTGGTGGGCGGCGTCGCGCCCGGTGAGCATCTTGCCCGAGAGCAACAGCGTCTGCCCCGGCTTCCAGGAGGCGACTTCCTCCCTGGTCAGGGTGTTGAGGTCGACGCGGGCTGACTTCTCGTAGTCGGGGGTCCAATCCACATCGGGCCAGTCGGAAAGTGACGGCGGTTCGCAGTAGGCCGGGCCCGAACCATCGAGCACGAAATGGGCATGGCGTGACGCGGCGCAATTGGGAATCATCGCCACCGGCTTGCCGGCGGCATGGGTGGGGTAAGTCTTGATCTTGACGTCGAGCACGGTGCTGAGCCCGCCCAACCCCTGGGCGCCGATGCCCAGCGCGTTGACCTTCTCGTAGAGTTCGATGCGCAGGGCCTCGGTCTCGTCACGCGGGCCGCGGGCCAGCAATTCGGTCATGTCGAGCGGATCCATCAGCGACTGCTTGGCCATCAGCATCGCTTTTTCCGCCGTGCCGCCCACGCCGATGCCGAGCATTCCGGGCGGGCACCAACCGGCACCCATGGTCGGCACGGTCTTCATTACCCAGTCCACCACCGAGTCCGAGGGGTTGAGCATCGCCAGCTTGCTCTTGTTCTCGGAACCGCCGCCCTTGGCGGCAACGGTCACGTCGAGCTTGTCGCCGGGTACCAGTTCGACGTTGATGACCGCCGGAGTGTTGTCCTTGGTGTTCTTGCGTGAGAACAGCGGGTCAGCGACCACCGAAGCGCGCAGGGTGTTGTCGGGATTGAGGTAACCACGCCGCACGCCTTCGTTGATGGCGTCATCGAGCGAGCCGTCGAGGCCCTCGAAGCGAACATCCATGCCCACCTTGAGGAAAACGTTGACTATCCCCGTGTCCTGGCAAATCGGGCGCTTGCCCTCGGCGCACATGCGCGAATTGGTGAGAATCTGGGCAATGGCGTCGCGCGCCGCCGGGCTTTGCTCGGCCTCGTAAGCGCGGGCCAGATGCTGGATAAAGTCCAGTGGATGGTAGTAGCTGATGAACTGCAAGGCTGCTGCGACCGATTCGACCAGGTCGTCCCGTTTAATGATGGTCATTCCCACGCTCCTTCTGGGTTAGGTGACGATGCCCCTCTAAACCGAATATTATGGCGCTTCCGCAGGCACCGCGTAATTCACTCGGGCGTGCGGATGGCGAGCAAGGTCCGGCACAGGCGGGCTGCGTTCCAATTAGAAGAACCTGTGACGTTCGACACAATGGAGGAGAGGGCATGTCCGCTGGGATCGAGTCAGTGCTGCGCGAGTCTCGGGAATTTCCGCCGAGCGAGGCGTTTCGGGAGCAGGCCAACGTTTCTGGCATGCAGGCCTACCAGGAATTGCGCGCCAGCGCGGAGCGCGATCACGCCGGTTTCTGGGCGAATCTGGCGCGTGAGAACGTCCTGTGGCACAAGCCCTTTACGCGTTCGCTCGACGACAGCAACGCCCCGTTCTACAAATGGTTTGAAGACGGTGAACTGAACGTCTCCTACAACTGCCTCGACCGTCACCTGGGCACGCCGGTCGAACACAAGACCGCGATCATCTTCGAGGCTGACGACGGCGCGGTCACCAAAGTTACCTATCGCGAGCTCTATCACCGCGTCTGCCGCTTTGCCAGCGCACTGAAAGCGCGGGGACACCAGAAGGGCGAGCGCGCGATCATCTACCTGCCGATGTCGATCGAGGCCGTCGTCGCCATGCAGGCCTGTGCGCGGCTGGGAATCACCCATTCGGTGGTGTTCGGCGGCTTCTCGGCCAAATCGCTCCAGGAGCGGATCGTCGATGCCGGCGCGACCATGGTTATTACCGCTGACGAGCAGATGCGGGGCGGCAAGGCCCTGGCGCTCAAGCCGGCTGTCGACGACGCCATTGCCATGGGCGGATGCGAGGCGGTGCGCGACGTCGTCGTATATCGGCGCACCGGCGGCAAGGTCGCGTGGTATCCCGAACGCGACGTCTGGATGCATGAAATCGAAGCCGGGCAGGCGGACGATTGCGAGCCGGTTTGGGTGAGCGCGGAGCATCCGCTGTTCATCCTCTACACGTCTGGTTCCACCGGCAAGCCCAAGGGCGTCCAGCATTCGACCGGCGGCTACCTGCTGCACGCAGTCATGACGATGAAGTGGACCTTCGATCTCAAGCCCGACGATGTCTTCTGGTGCACCGCCGATGTCGGCTGGGTGACGGGGCACACCTACGTCACCTATGGGCCGCTGGCTGCCGGCGCCACCGAGGTGGTGTTCGAAGGCGTGCCGCTCTATCCGCACCCGGGGCGCTTCTGGTCGATGATTGCACGCCACAAGGTCTCGATCTTCTATACCGCGCCAACGGCGATCCGCACGCTGATCAAGGTGGCATCGGGTTCTCCGGACCACGCCCCGGATCGCTACGACCTGTACTCGTTGCGCCTGCTGGGCACGGTCGGGGAGCCGATCAATCCCGAGGCCTGGATGTGGTACCACGAGCAGGTCGGCGGCGGGCGCTGCCCGATCGTGGATACCTGGTGGCAGACCGAGACCGGTGGCCACATGATCACGCCGCTGCCCGGGGCCCACACCACGAGACCGGGTTCGTGTTCGATGCCGCTGCCCGGCATCGACGCTGCGATCGTCGACGAGGCCGGCGCCGAGGTCGAGCGCGGCAAGGGCGGCTTCCTCGTGATCCGCAAGCCCTGGCCGGCGATGATCCGCACCATCTGGGGCGACCCGGAGCGTTTCCGCACCAATTACTACCCGGCCGATTTCCAGGGCCGCTACTATCTGGCAGGCGACGGTGCTCAATGCGACGTCGACGGCAATTTCTGGATCATGGGGCGGATCGACGACGTGCTCAACGTCTCCGGCCATCGCCTCGGAACGATGGAGATCGAGTCGGCCCTGGTAGCCAACCCGCTGGTGGCCGAGGCGGCGGTGGTCGGTCGCCCCGACGAAATGAGTGGCGAAGCGGTGGTTGCCTTCGTGGTGCTAAAGCAGGCGCGCCCCAGCGACGAAGATGCGAAAGTCATCGCCCTGGAATTGCGTAACTGGGTTGCCAAGGAAATTGGGCCAATTGCCAAGCCCAAGGAGATCCGCTTTGGCGAGAACTTGCCCAAGACCCGCTCGGGCAAGATCATGCGGCGGCTGTTGCGCACGCTGGCCAAGGGCGAGGAAATCACCCAGGACGTCTCGACTCTGGAGAACCCGGCAATTCTCGACCAGCTCAAGTCGGCGCTCTGAGATAGGGCGACGCGGCACCGACCTGAGGCGCAGCGCTGGCTTGCGTGAGGGCCGGGAGCTGCGCCGGGCTGCTAGAATTACGGGTTCCGGAGAGATGGATGAGTGGCTTAAGTCGCACGCCTGGAAAGCGTGTAAGGGTTAACAGCCCTTCGGGGGTTCGAATCCCCCTCTCTCCGCCAGAACGCGCGTAAGACATTGTAATATAAGGGTTTATTGTCGTAGCTGGTCTGCCGTAAAACGCGGTTGCTAAGCAAGTTGGCACATAAGTGCTAACAAATGGAGCAGCGTTTGAGCCTCCCAGCACTCGGCGCGCGACGGTCAGCCGGACCTGTTGGAGTGTCTGAAGTGCGTCGCGTTCGTAGAAAACTGCATGCCCTGGGCAAGGGCCCGTTTACGCAGTCGCCCACTCCCCAGAGAGCAACGCCGCTTGCTCCAGCACCGTCTGCGTGGCCTTCTCCTGCTTGTCGGGGGGGTAGCCGTACTTGCGTAAGGTGCGCTTGACGAGCACGCGCAGGTGGGCCCGCACGTTCTCGCGCAGGGTCCAGTCGATCGTCACATTGTTGCGGACCGTCTCGACGAGCTCCTGGGCGATCGCACGCAGCGTGTCGTCGCCGAGCACCTTCACCGCGCTGTCATTGGTCTCCAGCGCGTCGTAGAAAGCCAGCTCATCCTCGCTCATCCTGAGGGCTTCGCCGCGGGCGTTGGCGGCGCGCATGTCTCTGGCGAGCTGGATCAGCTCTTCGATCACCTGGGCCGCCTCGATGGCGCGGTTCTGGTAGCGGCGGATGGACTGCTCCAGCATCTCGGCAAAGGAGCGCGCCTGAACCACGTTCTTGCGCCGGCGCGTGCTGAGCTCGCCTTTGAGCAGTTTCTGGAGCAACTCAACCGCGAGGTTGCGTTGCGGCATGCCGCGCACCTCGGCAAGGAAATCATCCGAAAGTATCGAGATGTCCGGCTTCGCGAGCCCGGCCGCAGCGAAGATGTCCATCACGCCGTCAGGCGCCACGGCGCGTGAGATGATCTGCCGGACGGCGTGTTCGATGTCCTCCTCGGGGCGCGCATCTGCCGGTGCCCGTTTGGCGAGCACCGCCTGGACGACCTGAAAGAAGGAAATGTCGTCGCGGATGCGCAGCGCCTCGACATGCGGCACCGCCAGCGCGAACACCTGCGAGAGCTCCCGAACGGAGCGCACACAGCGGTCTTTCCCGTCATCCTGGCGCAGGACGTGCTCCTGGGCCACGGGTAGGAGGCCGAGCCGCTCCTGCGGCGTGCCGGTGGTCCACTTCGACCAGTCCAGGCCGTGGAAGAGGGCACAGCAGACCTCGTACTTCTCCAGCATCACGGCGACCGCTTCGTCCTGATCGAGCGCAGTGCGTCCGGTGCCGCCGCTCTCGGTGTACGTGGCCAGGGCCTGCTTCAGCTCCTGGGCGAGTCCCAGGTAGTCCACCACCAGCCCGCCGGGCTTGTCCCTGAATACGCGGTTGACTCGCGCGATCGCCTGCATCAGGCCATGCCCGCGCATCGGCTTGTCGATATACATCGTGTGCAGGCTCGGTGCGTCGAAGCCGGTGAGCCACATGTCGCGCACGAGCACGAGCTTGAACGGGTCTTTCGGATCCCGAAAACGGTTGGCCAGCGCCTCGCGCCGGGGCTTGTTACGGATGTGTTGTTGCCAATCGGCTGGATCTGAGGCCGAGCCAGTCATCACCACCTTGAGCGCGCCGTGCTCGTCGTCAGTGCCGTCCCCGCTGTTTCCCCATTGAGGGCGCAGCTTCAGGATCTCGCGGGACAGCTCCACGCAGATCCGGCGGCTCATGCAGACGATCATCGCCTTTCCGTCCATCGCCTCGAGCCGCTGCTCGAAGTGTTCGACGATGTCCTTGGCGATCAGCTCCAGGCGCTTCTCGGCGCCGACCACGGCCTCGAGCTGCGCCCACTTGCTCTTGAGCTTCTCCTTGCGTTCGACCTCCTCGCCCTCGGTCGCCTCCTCGAACTCGGGGTCGATCCTGGGCCGCTCGGCCTCGTCGAGCGCCAGCTTGGCTAGCCGGCTCTCGTAGTAGATCGGCACTGTGGCGCCGTCCTGCACCGCACGCTGGATGTCGTAGACGCTGATGTAGTCACCGAACACCGCGCGCGTGTTGGAGTCCTGCAGCTCGATTGGCGTGCCGGTGAAGCCGATGAAAGAGGCGTGGGGCAGGGCGTCGCGCATGTGGCGCGCGTAGCCGTCGATGAAGTCGTACTGGCTGCGGTGCGCCTCGTCGGCAATCACCACGATGTTGCGCCGCTCGGAGAGCGTCGGGTGCCGGTCCCCCTTCTCTTCGGGAAAGAACTTGTGGATGGTGGTGAACACTACCCCACCCGCCGCCACGCTGAGCAGCTCGCGCAGATTTGCCCGCGATTCTGCCTGCACCGGTGGCTGGCGCAGCAGATCGCGGCAGCGTGAGAAGGTGGCAAACAACTGATCGTCGAGGTCGTTACGGTCGGTGAGCACGACGAGGGTCGGGTTCTCCATGGCCGGCTCGCGGATGATGCGGCCAGCATAGAAAGCCATCGTCAGGCTCTTACCCGAACCCTGCGTGT
>JAHYJF010000125.1 GCA_019428955.1 Burkholderiaceae bacterium | reverse complement strand
TGGTAGCCGCTGCCCATCAGGTTGCGCAGGATGATCCGGCCAAAGTTCATGCCGCCCGCCGAGACCCCGATGATGCCGATCGAACGCGGATGCAGCAGCCGGTCGATCTTCTCGATCGGGCGCGGATGGCGGGCAGCGGGCAGGTCGCCCAAGGCGGCACTGGCGTCGAGCGCCACCAGCTGCCGGCCGTCCCAGGTCGCGTCGAAGCTCAGGCTTGCCAGCGCGCGTGCCGCCTGGGCAGTGCTGGTCTGCCCGAGCGCGCGGGCAATCTCCAGCAGGGCGGCGAAACAAGTCGCCAGTGCCTGGTCGAGGGCGGCGTTGGCGGTTGGTCCGGAGCGCAGCGCCATCCGGCGGTAGGCGAGCGTGCGGCGCGCCAGTGCCAGGAAGTCGTCGCCGCCAGCCAGGGCTGTGGCGGCGTAGACACCGTCGCCTTGCCGCCCGCTGCCAGCGCTTCCCAGTTCGGCATCGATCCCCCCGGGTCCGGCCGAGATGACCATGCCGAATTCGCGGCTGCGCTCGATGCCGATCCGCAACGCCGCGCCGCCATCCTGGACGGCGGCTCCAGTTGCCGTGGTTATGCCCAGTTCGGCGAGCAGCCCGGACAATTCGCCGTCGTCAAGCGCGGCGCGTCCCGAGGCCGCAGCGCTGCGCAGCAGGGCTAAGGCGTGTGTCCCTCCCAGGGCGGCGCTTTGGTCACGACCTGAATCGCTGGTCACATCAATTCTCCTGTTCGACTTCCGGCGGCTGGTCCTCTGCCACGACGTCGCGGTAGGTGGCCCAGAACGAGCAATACAGCGCGGACAGCACGATCAACGACACCGGCGATAGTACCCACGAGAGCAGCAACGCCGAAGAGCCCATCGCGCTCACCAGCATCTGGATCAGCAGCGACAGGGCGACCACGAGCGCGAACCAACCGGTCGCGTAGATGAAGAAAGCGCGCAGGTTGCGCAACACCGCCACGAAGCTGAAGAACAGTGCCTTGGGCACGTTCATGCCGTGCCAGGCGACGAAGAGCGGCGCGTACCACATCGCGGTCTGCACCGGCGTGTAGGCGAGCAGGAACAGGAGGATCGCGCCGACCATCTCCATGCCCTCGGCCGGTCGTGCCGGTTGGGAGGCAATGGTTCCGGCGGCCAGGTGCAACAGCACTCCTCCGTCAGTCAGCGACGAAAGCGTTAGTGCTCCAAGCGTGGCAACGGCATTGATCACGCCCAGCACCAGCAGCGGCTTCCAGGCGCGGCCACCATCGGCGCGAAAGCCGTCGAACAGCATCCACGGGGTCGGCATTACTCCGCTATCGGCGGCGCGCATTGCGCTCATCAGGCCCACGGCAAACACCGTGCTCAGGGCCATCGGCAGCATCGTGCCCACCACCGGCACCATCGAACTGAAGGTCAGCAACACGAGGTTGAGGAAATTGAGCGCAAGCAGCGCCACCGGTTGCCGGCGCAACAGCAGGAAGCCGCTGGCCACCCAGCGCCAGCCGGATTTCGCGGGAAGTACTCGGAGTTGCATCGTTTAACCTTGGAGGGAGGGCGCGCCGTGGCGGCGGTGTCGCAGGATCCGGGCGTACTGCTCCGGGTCCTTGGGATTGACGAACTCGGCGGCGCGCGGCAAGTGCAGGTCGAAGAGCCTTGAGAGCCAGAAACGCAGTGCTGCGGCCCGCAACATCATCGGCCAGGCATTCAGCTCGGCGGGTTCGGGGGTGCGGCGTGCGAGGTAGGCCTTGGTGAGGGCATCAAGCCGGAACTGGTCGAGCACACCGCTGGCATCGTAGCTGCACCAGTCATTGACCGTGACCGCGAGGTCGAACATCCAGGTGTCGACGCCGGCAAAATAGAAATCGATCGCTCCGCCCAGCCGCGGCTCGTGGTCGCGCTCGTCGAACAGGACGTTATCGCGGAACAGGTCGGCGTGGACCGCGCTGCGCGGCAGCGAGCAATAGGCCTCGCTGGCGTGGACGTGCTCCTGGGCGGCCAACTCGTCGGCCAGCAAGGCGGCGTCATCAGCGTTCATGAATGGCGCCACCAGGGGGGCGGTTTGGCGCCACCAGGCAAGCCCGCGCAGGTTGGGCAGGTCGCCCGGGTAGTCGCGGGCCGCGAGGTGCATGCCGGCGAGCAGGTCTCCGACCGCGGCACAGTGCACCGGAGCGGGATGGAAGTTGGAGCGCCCGGGCAGACAGGTAACCAGTGCCGCCGGTTTGCCATTGAGTTCGCCCAGCACCTTGCCGTCGAAGTCGGGAACCGGATCGGGGCACGGTATGCCGCGCTTGGCGAGGTGCTGCATCATTCCGAGGTAGAAGGGCAGCTGGTCGTGCGAAAGGCGTTCGAAGAGCGTCATCACGAAGCGCCCGGCAGTTGTCGTGACGAAATAGTTGGTGTTTTCGATTCCCGAGGCGATGCCTTCGAAGGTGCGCAACGCCCCCAGCGGGTAGCGCACCAGCCACGCCTCGAGCTGTGCCCTAGATACCGGGGTGAAGACCGCCATCAGCGCGCCTTCACAGGTAGAGCAGCATTTCGCGCTCGTGCTTGGTGGGCACGAACCCGCGGGCCTGGTAGAAGTCAAAGATCACGTCGACGATCTGCGCGGGATCGTCGATGATCCGGATGATATCGAGCTCGTCCTCCGAGATCAGGCCGTGCGCCAGCGGCCCGGCCCGCAGCCAATCGATCAGTCCGCCCCAGAACGTCGAGTCGATCAGGATCACCGGAATCCGCCGCCCGACCTTGGTCTGGATCAGCGTCACCATCTCGAGCAGTTCGTCCAGCGTGCCGAAGCCGCCCGGCACGGCAATGAACGCGGTGGCGTACTTGGCGAACGCGACCTTGCGCGCGAAGAAGTGCCTGAAGGTGAGCGAGATGTCCTGGTAGGGATTGCTTTGCTGCTCGCTGGGCAGTTCGATATTGAGCCCGATCGAGGGCGACTTGCCGTCGTGGGCACCGCGATTGGCGGCCTCCATGACCCCGGGGCCGCCGCCCGAGATTACTGCGAACCCCGAATCCGAAAGCCGTCGCGCGACGTCGATCGTGGTCTGGTACCAGCGGTGGTCCGGAGTGATCCGGGCGCTGCCGAAGATCGACACCGCCGGGCGGATCGACGCCAGCTTCTCAGTAGCGTCGACGAACTCTGAGATAATCCCCAGGACATGCCATGACTCGCGCGCCTTTACTGAAGTGGCGCGCCGGCTATTGGCGACCGATCGCAATTGCGGCATCTGCTTACTGGCGGACATGACGGAAGAAACGCTCCTGCTGGTTGACGGATCTGGCTACCTCTACCGCGCGTACCACGCCTTGCCAGACTTCAGAAACGATGCCGGCGAACCCACTGGCGCGGTGTACGGTGTCGTGGCGATGCTACGGCGTCTGCGTGATGACCGCAAATTGAACCGCGGCGCGACGCACGGTGCAGTGGTCTTTGACACCCCGGGCGGAACCTTCCGCAACGCCATGTACGCCGAGTACAAGGCCAACCGCGCCGAAATGCCCGAGGACCTGCAACGACAGATCCCGGTGATCCATGATCTGGTGAGGGCGCTGGGCTGGCCGTTGCTGGCGGTCGAGGGTGTCGAGGCCGACGATGTGATCGGCACGCTGGCGCAGCGCGCCAGTGCCCAGGCGCTGGAAACAGTTATCTCGACCGGCGACAAGGATCTGGCGCAGTTGGTCGATGAGCACATCACGCTGGTCAATACCATGACTCGCGGCAATGTCCCGGCCGAGTGGCTCGACCGCGATGGCGTGATCAGCAAATTCGGCGTCCCGCCCGAGCGCATCGTGGACTACCTGGCGCTGGTCGGCGATTCGGTCGACAACGTCCCCGGGGTGTCCAAGGTCGGACCCAAGACTGCGGTCAAGTGGATCAGCCAGTACGGCAGCCTCGATGGCATCGTGGCTCATGCCGCGGACATCGGCGGGGTGGTGGGCGCTAACCTGCGCGCGGCGCTCGACTGGCTGCCTACCGCCCGCGAACTGGTGGCCCTGCGCATGGACTGCGAACTCGGTTCCGAGCTCGCGACGATCGGCGATACCCTCACGCTGGGAGCGGAAGATCCGGTCGCGTTGCGCGCATTGTTCCAGCGCTGCGGCTTTCGCTCCTGGCTTGCCGAACTGGACGATCCGGAGCGCTCCGCCGCTTCCAAACGAGGGGTGGCGGACCCCGCCAGGCAGGCGCAGCCCGCCGCCCAGGAGCCGACCACTGCGGCTGCCAGGGACGAGGCGGCGCCGGAGCCCGTCTACGAGCTGGTCCTTGACGAGGAGGGTCTGGAGCGCTGGGCACGGCTGGTCGAAGGCGCCGAGCTCAGTTCCTTCGACACCGAAACCACCAGCCTCGACCCGATGACCGCCGAGCTGGTCGGACTCTCGCTTGCGGTCGCGCCCGGACGGGCCTGCTACGTTCCAGTGGCGCACCACTACGCCGGAGCGCCCCGCCAGTTGGGACGCGATCAGGTGCTGGGACGCCTGCGCTCCTGGCTCGAGAGCCCGGACCACGCCAAGGTGGGCCAGAACATCAAGTACGACTCCCATGTGCTCGAGAACCACGGGGTCAGGCTGGCCGGGATCGCACACGACACCATGCTCCAGAGCTACGTGCTGGAGGCACACCGCAGCCACGACCTGGACTCGCTGGCGGCGCGCCATCTCGGGCGCGCCACCATTTCCTACGAGGCGGTCGCCGGCAAGGGCGCGCGCCAGATCGGTTTTGATCAGGTTGCGCTCGAGCAGGCGCTGCCCTACGCCGCCGAGGATGCCGAAGTCACCCTCGAACTGCACCGCAAGCTATACCCCCAGATCGACGCCGATGCCGGGCTCGAGCGCATCTACCGCGAGATCGAGCTGCCCACCTCGAAGGTGCTCCAGCGCGTGGAGCGCAACGGCGTGTTGATCGACTGCGCAGAGTTGCAGCGTCAGTCGGCCGCGCTCGGCGCGACCATGCACCAGCTCGAGGCCAAGGCCCACGAGGCGGCCGGACAACCGTTCCTGCTCAGTTCCCCCAAGCAACTCGGTGAGCTGCTGTTTGGGCGCCTGGGGCTGCCGGTGATCAAGAAGACTGCCGGGGGTGCGCCGTCGACCGACGAGGACGTGCTCACCAAGCTCGCCGAGGATTACCCGCTGCCGCGTATCGTGCTCGAGTACCGCACCGTCGCCAAGTTGAAGAGCACCTATACCGACAAGTTGCCGCGCATGGTCAATGCCCGTACCGGGCGCGTCCACACCAATTATTCCCAGGCCACCGCCGTTACCGGCCGGCTCTCGTCGACCGACCCCAACCTGCAGAACATCCCGGTGCGCACGCCCGAGGGGCGGCGCATCCGCGCGGCGTTCGTGGCGCCGCCGGGCTCGTGCATCGTGTCCTGTGACTACTCGCAGGTCGAGCTGCGGATCATGGCCCACCTCTCGCGCGATCCGGCGCTGCTGTCGGCCTTCGCCGATGGCCGTGACTTGCACCGCGCCACCGCGGCGGAGATCTTCGGGGTCACCCCCGACGAGGTCAGCTCCGAGCAGCGGCGCACTGCCAAGGTCATCAACTTCGGGCTGATCTACGGGATGAGTACCTGGGGACTGGCGGGGAACCTGGGCATCGAGCGCGACGCGGCCAAGAACTACATCGAACGCTACTTTTCCCGCTATCCCGGGGTCGAGCGCTTCATGGACGAGACCCGAGCCGAGGCCGCCCGCAACGGCTACGTCGAGACCGTCTTCGGACGCCGGCTCTGGCTCCCCGAGATCGGCAGCGGCAGCGGCGTGCGCCGCCAGGCCGCCGAGCGGGCCGCGATCAATGCGCCGATGCAGGGCACGGCGGCCGACCTGATCAAGTTGGCGATGATCTCGGTCCAGGGCTGGCTGGAACAGGAACGCCTCGGCACCCGCCTGATCATGCAGGTCCACGACGAACTGGTGCTCGAGGTGCCGGACGCCGAGCGCGAGACCGTGGTGCGCGAAGTGCCGCGACTCATGGCCGAGGTCGCAGAACTGCTGGTTCCCCTGGTGGTCGACACCGGTGCCGGCCCGAATTGGGAACGCGCCCATTGACGCGCGTAAGATCATGGCTTCGCCCACCCGAATAGCGTTGGCATGACCCTCTTGAACATCATCGCGGCCACTCTTGTCGTCGGCGCCATCAGCGTGCTGGCGGTGCTCTGGTTGTCGCGGGCGCTCCACGCCAGGATCCTCTCCCAGATGGTCAGCCTGTCGGCGGGATTGCTGCTCGGGACCGCAATCCTGCACCTGATCCCGGAGGCGCTTGAGTCGCAGGCCGATATTCACGTACTGGCCAGGACCATGCTGCTCGGCCTGATCGGCTTCTTCCTGTTGGAGAAGTCGTCGGTGCTGCGCCATAGCCACCACCACGAGGGCGACGGCCACAACCACGGGCACGGCCATGATCGCGCTGCCGCCGGCCCGGGAGGATTGATGATCCTGGTGGGCGACAGCATCCACGACCTGGCCGATGGCGTGATGATCGCCGCGGCCATGATGGTCGACGTCCGGCTGGGCTGGATGACCGCGCTGGCGATCGCCGCGCATGAGGTGCCGCAGAAGCTGGGCGACTTCATAGTGCTGATCAACGCCGGACTTTCCCGGGCCCGCGCCATCGCCTACACCGTGCTCGCCGTAGTGGCCGCGGTCGCAGGTGGCGTGATGGCTTATTTCACGCTGAAGCAAAGCACGGACTGGTTGCCGCATATCGTGGTGCTGGCCGCAGCGAGCTTCATCTACATTGCGTTGGTCGACATCGTGCCCGATCTGCACCGGCGCGACAGCCGGCGCGAATCGCTGATCCAGGTGCTGCTGCTCTTCGTCGGCGTGGGAATCAGCGTGGTGGTGACCGCGAGCCTGCACGGGCACTGAACCGTGTTAGTGCGCTCGCAGAGCCGGCGCCGCGCCGCTACGACCTGGCCGGCGCCGCCGACTGGTTCTTGGCGCGGGCGATCATCTTGAGCATGGTACTGATCGTGATCGAGCGAAAGGTCGCACGCGAGGTCTCGTCGATTTCGCGCAGCACCAGCGCGATCGCCATTCCAACGTCGGTGCCATATTCGCTGTCGCCGCCCTCGGCCGAGCGGGCAGTGACGTCCTCGAAGACCTCGATCACGTCGTATAGTGTCAGCCGCTTGGTGTTGCCGATGAAGCGGTAACCGCCGCCGGCGCCCCTGGTCGACTCGACAAATCCCGACCGGCTCAATTGGCGCAAGACCTTGGCGAGGTGGTGGGCGGAAACCCCGTACTTGGCGACGATCTCGGAGGCCGAGACCTGACGGGACGGATATCTCGCCGCTTCCAGGACACTGCACAGCGCGATGCTCGTGGATTTCTGCAGTTTCACGTGGCCATCCGCCAGCTGTCGTTTCTCAGAGGTCCCGTTCGAGGGCAATTACCGGCGCCGCGACCATACCTTGGCTGCGAAAAAACGACATTACCAGGCCGTTGTCGCGCGACAGCAGGGTGCGCACCTTCTTGACGCCGCTGCGGGCAAACCCCGCGCAGATGGTTTCGAGCATCAACGTCGCTACCCCCCCCAGTCGTGCCGACGGCTTGACGCTCAGACCGAACACCCAGCCACAGGGGGGAGAGCCGAATTCCCAGTCGCGAACCTCGCCGATGATGAAGCCGACGATCTCGGACCCGTCGGCCGCGACCAGGAAGAAGCGCTGCTTGAGGGTCCGGCTGCCGTAGCGGTGGAATAGTTCGTACCAATAGTCGACTTTCTCGATGCCGGTCACTTCGGTATCGATCGCGATGACTTGGCCGAGATCCTGCAGGGTGGCCGAGCGCACCTGGATGACAGCTCCGCCATTGCCGCCTCCTTCCGCGGGAGCGGTGGCCAGCCTGGAAGCTGATTTAGTGGCGATCATCCGAAACCCATGATCATCCGAAACCCATTGTCGACGAAATAGGTATTAGGGTACGATATTACCAATAACTGCGGTAGACCTAAGTATCCGCCGCGGGAATGGAGATCGGGTCGGTTTCGTGCCGCCTGTCAAAAGATATAGACAAAAATGGAGGGTCTATGACCACACGTTCTAAACTTGGCGCATGTGTTGCCGGCGCTGCGCTGGCGCTGTCCGTTGCACTTCCGGCTCAGGCGCGGGATCCGATCAAGATCGGGGCTTTCCTGTCGATCACTGGCCCCGCCTCATTCCTGGGGGATCCCGAAAACAAGACGCTCGAGATGTACGTCGAGCGCATCAACGCCGCTGGCGGAGTCAACGGACGCAAGCTGGAGTTGATCAGCTATGACGATGGCGGTTCGGCCGAGAAGGCGCGCACTTTCGCCAAACGCCTGATCGAGCAGGACAAGGTCGACGCGATCGTTGGTGGTTCGACCACTGGCGCGACAATGGCCGTGGTTCCGCTGGTCGAGGAAGCGCAGATCCCGTTCGTCTCTCTGGCCGGTGCGGTCGTGATAACCGAGCCGGTCAAGAAGTGGGTCTTCAAGACGCCGCACACTGACCGGATGGCCTGCGAGAAGATCTTTGCCGACATGCAGGCCCGCAAGTTCTCCAAGGCCGCGCTGATTTCGGGTTCCGGCGGTTTTGACAAGTCGATGCGCGGTGAGTGCCTGAAAGTTGCCGGCAAATACGGCGTTTCGATCGTCGCCGACGAATCGTACGGCGCGGGCGACACCGACATGACCGCCCAGTTGACCAAGATCAAGGGCACAGCCGGTGTCCAGGCTGTGCTCAATGCCGGTTTTGGCCAGGGTCCGGCGATCGTCACCAAGAACTATCGCCAGCTCGGGATCACGGCTCCGCTCTACCAGTCGCACGGCGTGGCATCGAAGGAGTTCATCTCTCTGGCCGGCGGCGCGGCCGAAGGCGTACGGCTCCCGGCAGCAGCGCTGCTGATCGCCGATGTGCTGCCAGCCAGCGATCCACAGAAGGCGGTGGTGTTCAACTACAAGCACGACTACGAAGCGAAGTTCAAGAGCGACGTGTCGACCTTCGGCGGACATGCCTATGACGGCCTGATGATGATGGTCGACGCGATGAAGCGCGCCGGCGGCACCGACAAGGCCAAGGTGCGTGACGCGCTCGAGGCCACCAAGGGCTACATGGGCACGGCGGGCGTGGTCAACATGTCGCCGACTGATCACATGGGCCTCGACCTGACCGCGTTCCGGATGCTCGAGGTGAGCAACGGCAGCTGGCAGCTGGCGAAGTAGCGCCGGTAGAGCGTTCGCCCGATCGAGCCGATAGGAAGACGCGATGAGCGCCGCACTGGTTCAGTACCTGCTCAGCGGTCTTACGGTCGGCTCGATTTACGCGTTGGTGGCGCTCGGGTTCACGATCATCTTCAACGCCAGCCATGTGATCAACTTCGCGCAGGGCGAGTTCGTGATGATCGGGGGCATGAGCGCCGTTTCGCTGGTGGCGCTCGGTGTGCCGCTGCCGCTGGCGATCCCGCTGGCGATCGCTGCCGGCGTGCTGGTCGGCGTGATTCTCGAGAAGATCGCGGTGGACTCGGCGCGGGGCGCATCGGTGATCACGCTGATCATCATCACGATTGGCGCCTCGATACTGCTGCGGGGGCTGGCCTCGCTGGTCTGGGACAAGAACCTCCACGCTTTGCCGGCGTTCTCCGGTGACCAGCCGATCGCTTTCCTGGGCGCCAGCCTCACCTCGCAGAGCCTGTGGGTGATT
>JAHYJF010000124.1 GCA_019428955.1 Burkholderiaceae bacterium | reverse complement strand
CATCGGGTGGCGCGAAAGCGAGCGCCTGCGCCCCGGCGGTCGTGACCATCGCCACCGGCCCGAGCCGCCCGCCGCTGTCCTCGGCGCGCAGAAGATAAGCGCCGGGCTTCAGCGGCAGCACCGCGATCGCCTCGTTGCCCGCGACGCGGTCCATCGAGGTCGAGGCGTTCCAGCCGGGGGTGAGCGCGGCCGAATGCCGGATCACGATATTGCCGCCGATCCGCACATCGGGTTCCGCGACGCGCTGCCATTTGAGAATGGCGAGGCCACCTGCGGTCTGCAGTGTCAGGCCCGCAAGGGCAGCAGGTGGCGCCGACAGCCCGAGGATCTCGCCCCCGACCTCGCGCCAGTCCGAGGAGACCCCGAGCACCGAGAGCGCCTTGACGCGGAACTCCCAGGTGCCCGGCGTGATGTCGCGGATCTCGAAGGCCGTGGCATCGGTGCGGCCCTGCAGTGCCCACACCTCCTCCCCCGCCAGCCGCGCCTCGATCTGGTACTGGCTGACAAAGCCCGAGGGTGCCGCGGTCCAGGCAAGACGGGCGAGCGCCTTGACGCCCGCGCCATCGCGGGTGACGTAAAGCTCCTCACTGATCTCCGGCACGCCGGGTGGTGGCACATCGAAGGCCGAGGGCAGGCTGGTGCGCGGAGCTGCGGCATAGATCGCCTCTTCTCTCGCATCCCAGTCGTAGACCAAGGGCGAGGTCTCGCGCAGCACGAGCTCGGGCAAGAGCGCCGGGCCGTCGCCAGCGCCGCCAGTTGCGCCAGAGGCCCCCGCCGCAGTCAGATCGAGCGCCACGCTCTGCACCTCGAAGGGTTTGGCGGCAAAGCCCCAGCGCGGATAATCGATCAGCACCGTCTCGCCCACCGCCGCCGCCCAGGCCGAGAGCTTGCCCGCGATGCGAACCGACATCTGCCGCCGCGCGCGCTCGAGCTCGATCTTCGCCAGCCGCTGTGCGGTGGCGGACGAGAGCGTGAAGGGCAACGACAGATCGCGCCAGACCTGCTCGCCGCCATCCTCGACGCGGTAGACCTCGCTGGTCACCGCAGGGAAGTCATCCGCCTGCCAGTCGTTCTCGGGGCTCACGAACTGACCGCGCACCGCGTTGAAGCTCTCGGCGCGGCTCACGCGCGTGGCGAGCACCATGCCGCCCGCGCGCGCATCATCGGCGGTCAGCGTCACCCCCGGCAGCCGGTAGGCCCCCGCCATCAGCCGCCAGGCGCCGCCCGCATGCGCCACGCGCCCCGCCATCGCACTCAGCATCGCCTCGATCACCGTCTTGGGGTCCTGGGCAAGCGAGACGACGCCATTGCAGGCATAGCGCGGCTCGGTACCACCGGCGGCGAGGGGCACTGCCTCGTCGCAGATATTGGCGGCCTCGATCAGCGCCGTGGCATCGATGCCATCACCCGCGCCGATCGTGGCCCCGATGCCAAAGCGTGGATGCGCCATATAATCGGCGAGGCAGAGCGCTGCATTCTCGCTGTAACCACGCAATCCGGTGCGCGGATCAAGGATGTCATCCTTGCCCTCGAGATCGACCGCGATGTTCGGAATGCCGCCCGGAAACGCGTCCTGATCATAGCTGAGCCGCAGGTAGAGAGCGGCACAGCCTGCGAGGCGATGCTCGGGCGTCCACATCTCGGGCAAGGCCGCCATCAGCGTGGCAAACGCCGTCTGGTCCTCATCCCCGAGCCGCTTCTCGAGCGTGACCTTCCCGGCCCAACGCCCCTGTGCGACGCCCGCGGCATCCACCGCCATCTCGCCTTCGAACCAGACAGCGCCGATCGCCTTCACCCGATGTGCGGCCAGCACCACGACGAGGTGCAGATACTGGCTCTTGGCGCCCGAGGCATGCAGGAACACGATCACCCCGCCCTTGCGGGCCCGGCCATAGACCAGATCGCGCGGCATCACCGGGGCGCGCACCGTCACCGTGCGCGCCGGTGCCTTCGGCTTCGGCATCAGCGCCTGCGAGGCGTAGCTGAGCAAGAGCGAGCCGCCGAGCCGCAGCAGCATCGCGCCGAGGCCACCTGCGGCCAAGGTCGTGCTGACCCAGCCCGCCACGGCGGTCACGATCGGGGCAAGGAACGGCATCGGTCACACTCTCCAGGCGCGGGTGCAGGTGGTCAGCGGCAAGGTGATCAGCCCCTCGGGCGCCATGCCGACTGCGGTGGCCCCGGTGCAAACGCCGAAGCCGCGGCCGTCGGGGCCAAGCACGATGTCGCCGCGTTGCGCGAGCAAGGGGCTGGCCAGCGGCGCGCCCAAGAGCGCGTCGCCCATCGCTGTAAGCGAGCCCCACCCCGGCCGCCGCATCAGCCGCAGCCCGCCGCGGTAGGTGCGATACCGGCCCCGCCAGAGCGCCGCCGCATCCTCGCCGGTCAGCGCGCGTCGGGTATCGAAGGCGAAGGTCGGGCAGTCGTGCTGGCCCCAGGCGAAGGGGGTCGTGCGGGCGGCCGCAATCGCCGCGGCGAGGCGGTGCGGCCAGTCGGGAGGACGGGGCATGGGGGGAAGAAAGAACCTTAAGCGCGAAACACGGGCGTTCGTTGCGCAGAGCACCAAGGCCTGCATTGCGGACGCTCCGGCCATTAGTGCTGTGCGTTCAGTTTACCGTCGCAGCAGTGGCAAGATCAACGCGCTGGGCGGAGCGCGGTTGTTCTCTGCAAGGCCACAGTCCTTCGCAGTTCGCGCAAGGCGGCCATTGGGTGGGTCCTTCGCGCAAAGCGAAAATTGACGGGTCCATGTCTTGAACAGGGCCAAGTCCCGACCACGAGAGTTTGCTAGACCAGCGATTGAGGGTTGTCAGAGGCGTTTACCATCACCCTCAGAAGGTTTTGCACCGCGGCCTTTTCTGTATCTCCCAATCCTTTGATTTGAGATAGAATTCTTAGGTCATGAAGGCTGTATCTGTTCAGTTCGAGTTGTTGGGCCCCCGGCTCGTCAGGGAAGAAGGTCGAGATTGGGACGTTCAAGAACCTCGAGACCATCCAGAGCCTTGAGGCCGAGACCCTGTTCGCGCCGGTTTCATACTTCTGCACCTGTTGGAATTTTACCCCAATTCGTTCGGCCAATTCAGCCTGGCTTCTCGTAGCCAAGGTGCGCTCGACACGAAGCCGATTGCCAACATACGCGTCAACTGGATGTATCACGTCCACATTCCCTATAGGTTGCCTCGCAGCTAGATAAAGGCTCCCCGATGCAGATCATCGGTGACGACTGCACCATTTAGCCTAGCCTGAGCCAAGTAAAACAATCTAGGGTAGAGTCAAGTTGCACTGAACGTGATAGCGCAACCTCACGTAAAAAATTCGCATGAGGTGCCTGTCATGCGTCCCGAGAGGCCGGTTGGGGCCCAACGCCCTGCAGCATCCGCGAGATGCCCCGTCCGGCCATGCCGTACCCTAATGTCGTTGAAGGGCCCGAACCCGCCGCGCGCCGTTCAACCTCCCCCCCTCTCACCCTCGCCCCCAGGTCACTTCCTTGTCCTGAATCGCGGTCACATACTCGAAGCCCCGGTCACCAAGGTGCAGCGCTTGCTGGCTCTCGTGGGTGTAGCGCCAGCTTCGGGGGGTGGTGAGATCGATCAGGCGGCTCTCGTAGCTCAGCGTGATGGTGCAGGTGGCGGCATCGTCGGTGATCTGCGGCACATCGAGACGGCCCGCAAAGGCCTGTACCGGGTCGGCGATGATGGCACCGTCCTCGGTCAGCAGCGCCAGCCAGATGCGGCCGGGCAGACCCTGGCGCGCCTCGGCGATGGCCAGTTGCACCATGTCGAGCGGCACGCCGGAAAGCGAGATCGTGGTGCCCGAGGCCACCACCTCGCCGCGCTCGTCAATGCTGCTGACAGCAAGGAGCGAACCCGCCCCGGCCCAGAGCGCGCCGTTCCAGGCGATCTCGCCCAGTCCGGTCCAGAGGCGCAGCCAGCCGGAAGCGAACTGGCCCTCGAAGAAGAGCGCCGGGCGCAGGTCTGCTTCGGCGAGGGCGGCGGCAAAGGCAGGGCTGAGATCGCGGCTCATAGCGCCTCGCGGGCGGTGAAGGAGAAACGGTAGCTTTCGACGCGACCGATGCGGGTGGCGACCGGGGCGGTAAGGCGCAGCAGCACCGCCGGGGCGGCGATCTCGAGCGGGGTGGCGTCGGCGGGGGATGCCCGCAGCCGCGGCACGAGGGCGAGCGTGGCGCGCCCCTCTGCATCAGCCGTGGCATCTGCGGTGACCTGATAAAGCCGCGTCGCACTGTCGCTCCCCAGCGAGAAGAAGTCGCCTGCCATGAGCGCGGGTTCATTCGCCACCCAGCCCCGCGTCGCCAGCGCGTTGCCCGACTGCCCGGCACCATCGACCACGGGCTCACCCGCGCCGGGGCTCTGCCTGATCGACGGATCGCGGAACAGGAACCGCCCGCGCGGACCCCCAAGCTCGGCGAAGAAGGCCGCCAATCGGCGGCCATCGCGCCCCCGGGTCTGCGCCATCTCGATCTGATATTCCCACCATTCGCCGCCCCAGTCCTGCAGTTGCGCGGAACCGGTGAAGGGCGAGGTGGCGAGCGAGGTGGCGGTAATGAAGCGCCGCTCGAGGCTGGCGATCAGGGTCAGGGGCAGTTCGGGGATCATCGGTGGCCTCTTCGCTCAGAGCGCATGGCCACGGCGGCGACCGTCGGCAACGCTGGCTTTGGCGATGCGGGCAATCTCGGGTAGCGCGGCGCGCAGCTTCGCATCGATCTGCTCGGCGACACCTGCGACGGCACCCCGCGCATCGATGCTGATGTGAACGCCGCCTCCATTGGTGCCGCCATTGCCACCCGCACCCAGCCCCGCGGCCACCTCGCGGCGCGACAGCACCCGCTCGCCGCGCTGCAGGATGGTCGGCACCTCGTCGGGTGCGAGCCCCGCCCAACCGCCGGAATGCAGAAGTGGTGCCCCGGCGAACAGAAGCGGCGAGACCGCGCGCGTCGGCCCCGCCGCCCCGACCATGCCGCCCGCATGCGCGACCGGGGCAAAGAGCGCCGGGAAGGTGGAGCCCAGCCATTTGGCGATCGGCCCCAGCACCGCGCTCTTGAAGGCGAGGGTGGCGAGATCGGCGAGGATCGATTGCACGAGGCCCTTGAAGTCGAGCTTACCGTTCATCGCAAAGGTCCGGAAGGCCGATTCTGCGCTCTGGAAGGCGCGGCTCAATGTCTCGCCCAGCCCCTTGCCCCAGTCCATCGCGGAGGTTGCATAATCGCCGAGCGCCGCGGTCACCGCCGCCCAGCCGGTCGCCGCCTGTTCCGCCGCCGCCACAGCGGCACTGCCAGCCGCGGCTTCCGCAGCGGGGAGTTCTGCCAGCCCCGCGAGATAGGCATCGAGTTCGGCCTGGCGGCGCTGGTTCGCGGCAAAGAGCGCCACGCGCGCCTCGATCTGCTCTTCGGCCAGTTGCCGCTGTTCGTAATGCGTGAGTTGCGCCAGACCATATTCCCGCTCGAGCCCGGCGCGGTATTGCGCGGCCGAGATCCCGAGCCGGTCATAGCCCATCGCCGCGGCATTGAGCCCGGCCGAGATCACCGCCGCCTGATCCTGCAGGCTGGCGAGCGCTTCGGGCGCCTTGCCGAGCGCCGCCGCAAGCCGCGTCGCGCGCGTCGTGGCCCCTGCAAGGGCGCCGCTGAGCGTGGCGGCGGCACCTGAAGCGGCGACCAGCGGTGCCGCCGGATCGGAAGCCTCGAGTTCCGCAAGCCGCGCCCTTGCTGCGGTCAGTTCCGCCTGCAGCGCGTCCGCCGCCTCGACCGCCAGCCGCAGATCGTTCGCCGCCATGTCGTTGGCGAAGGCGCCTGCGGTGAAGCCTTCGGGCACCCGGGCTTGGGCTTCCTGCTGCATGGCGCGCAGGAGTGCCAACGAGGCTTCCGCGCTTTCGAGCTTGGCGGCGGCCTCATCGACATAGGCCTGTGTCGCCGCAATCGCCTCGGCGCGGGCATTGGGGCCGCCGACCTGCGCATAGATGCCGAGCGCCTCGTTCATCCGCGCCTGCGCTTCAGACGAGGCATCCGCCGCCTCGCCCGCGCGGGAGATGCGATAGGCCAGTTCCCCGGCAAGCACCACTGCAGCGCCCCAGCCGGTTCGAATGAGCGCCGCACGCGTCAGCACCAGCGCCTGCGTGAGGCGCGCCACCGCAAGCGCCCCCGCGATCACCGCGGGCGTCATGCGCAGCGTGAGGGCCACCGCCGCCACCGTTGCATAGGCGGCGAAGCGGTCGAGGTTGTCGAGGAGGGCCGCAATCGCGCCACCCACCGGGCCGGTCGTTGCGGTAAGCCGCGCCAGCGCATCGGCGAGGCCTTCGAGCGCCGGGGCTGCCGCCACAGCCAACTGGTTGGCGAGGCCCTTACCGAGCAGCCCGAGCCGCGCGATCGCATCATTGGTACGTTCGATCTGCGCGGCATCGGTTTGCGACACCACCACGCCGAAGGCCCGCACATCCGTGCTCGCCTGCCGCAGGGTTGCGGTGTCGATCCGGGTGAACACCAGAGAGGCGCGGTCGCCGAAGAGGTCGGATGCCACCGCGGCACGTTCGGCCTCGGGCACATAAGCGACCAGGGCATCCTGGATTGCCGCAATGCGCTCGTCGAGCGGCAGCGCCTGCAGATCATTTGCCGCAAGCCGCAGCTTGCCAAGTGCCGCCACCGCAGGCCCGGCGCCGGTTGCGGCTTCGCTGAGCCGCCGGGTCAGCATGCCCGCCGCCTGCTCGATCTCGCCGAGCGAGACGCCCGCCAGGTCCCCGGCCCATGCGAGCGTCTGGATGCTGGCGACGGTCGTGTCCATCGACTGCGCGAGCTTCGCCTGCGCATCGATGCCGGTGAGCCCCGAACGGATCAGCGCCACCCCGGCAGCGGCAGCCGCCGAGACCGCCGCTGCCGCCACCATGGCCGCACGGCGCGCGAAAGCCGCCAGCCGCGCATTGGCCAGTTCCGCCTCGCGCGAGACCCGCCCGAAGCCCTCGGCCCCGGCGGCACCGATGCCGGTGAGTTCGGCGCGGACCTGTTTGCCGCCCTCCGCGGAGAGGCGGACGGAAATGCGTTTCTCAACCATGCTCGCCGCTCCCGATCCTCTCGTTCATCTTGCGCACCATCACCGCCTCGATGCCGGGCAGGAGTTCCGCCATAGCGCGCGGGCTGATGCCCAATGCCGCGCCCAGCGCCAGCACCGCGCCCATGTCCCAGCCGATCACCGCGTTGCCCGCGAGGCGCAGCTGGCCACCGATGCGGCCAACAAGGTCCCAGACCTGCTCGCCCTCGATGCTCTGTGGCCTGTTCAGCCGTGCGGGGCAGTCGGGGCAGGCGCGCTCGCAGGCGGCGCAATAACTCTCGCCCCCGCCGAAGGACCACTCGGCAAGGGCGATGAGGCGTTTCCCTCAGCGTCCAGCATCAGACCCTTGCCTACGAATTCGGTCTGGAAGGCGTCGAAGATCGGGAAGATATCCAGGAGGGCGTCGATGCCTTCGGGCGTCACCGGTATGGGGTTGCCGTCCGCATCTCCGACCCCCTCCCAGTCGAGGAGCGCGCGGCGGGCGAGGGCGCGGGCAAAGACCATGCCGCGCGTGTCGTTGTCGGCCTCCTCGGGCAGATCGCGCAGTGCCGCATCAGACCGCGCCGCCATCATCAGCGCGGTGCTCATCGGGGCGAGCAGCAAGCGAAGCCCGGGGGCGATCTCGAGCCATTGCGGCTCGGGGGTGAGGTTCAGGCGGATCATGCTCAGTATCCCGTGACGGTGTTGACGAGGGTTGCGGTGCACATGCGGGCGGGTGAGGTGGCCTTTGCCGCCTGCCAGTCAAAGCTCGCCTGCACGCCTTGCGGCCCCGCAATCTCGACGCGCGGGATCGGCAGGTAGACCGCATGTGCGGTGAAGGTGAAGCTCGCGTTGGCGCCGAGGCTGTAGACGAACTCCAATTCGCAAGGTGACCCGTCGATGGCCTGGCTCACCAGTGTGCTGTCGGCAAAGCGCACCTCGATGCGGCCCGTCAGCGAGGCCATGCCGGGGTCGGCGCCCTCGATCTTGCCGTCCGCGCGGATCGTCTCGATCCGGTCGAGGCCGTTGGCGTAGGTGATCTCGGCCGAGACCATGTTGCCCAAGGCCGTGCCGTTGCGCTTCACCGTGCCGTTGAAATGCCCGAACCGCTGCAGCCCGAGCGCGGTCGGCGTGCCCGCCGCCGATACCGTCGCAATCGCCTCGCCCTGCGCGATGAGCCGCGCGGTGGCGGTCAGGAGGCCCGAGCGCTGCATCTGCCAGGAAAGCTGATCGAGCATGCAGCCTGCATACATCGCGTAGCGCGGCACCTCGGGCATCGCTACCTCGATCGCCATCGAGGGCAAGGTCCAGTTGCCCGACTGGAAGGTATGGGTCTTGGGCGTGGTGCCCGAGGTCGCGGGCGCCCCGAACGCCGCCTTCAGCCAGTAGCCGAAAGCCTCGACATCGATCGGCACCACCACCTCGCCATCCGCCGTCACCGCGTCCTTGATCGGGGCCAAGGGATCGCGGCCGTAGCCCAGCAGTTCCGAGGCCTGCAGCGGCTGCTCGGCGCCGAGCGTTGCCCGCGCGAAGGGCATCAGCTTGTAGCCGCTGGCGGGCGCGGTGCCGTAAACCGTCTCGAACGCAAGCGCCATCTGCGCCCGCGCGCCTTGCGCACGTGCCATGGGGGGACTCCTTATCCGAATGAAAGCGTCAGTTTAGCTTGCCCAGCGCGACGCCTCTCTGGCATCATTCCCGCATGAGCACCGAATTCCTGCACAACATCCGCAAGTATTGGCGCCTGCGCGCAGCGGCGATTGCACTGGGCGCGCTGACCGTTGTTCTTGCGCCGATACCGGCAGTCTCACAGACCGCCACGGTGATTGAAGCACGCGTGAGCAAGGTGCAGGACGGCGACACGTTCACGCTCAAGGGCGAGTCCCGCAGGATTCGCGTCTGGGGACTGGATGCCCCAGAGTGGAACACCGCAGGGGGTCCTGCCGCGACAGCAACCATGCGCAACCTGATTTCGGGCCAGTATCTGCGCTGTGTCGTTCGTGACCTGGACCGCTATGGGCGGCTGGTTGCGCAATGCACCTTGCCGGACGGTCGCGACATCGCTGCCGCGATGATCCGCTCCGGTGTCGCGCAGGAATACTGCCGGTTCTCCAAGGGCTACTACGGTACCTGTTGAGGGTCTTCACGCCAGCGGATCTGCGGTAGAATAGTGCAGCACGATGGTGATCACTGCCGCCTTCAGGCTCGCGGCACCTTCGACGGGCAGTTCGACCGGGCGCGGCGCTTCCGCTTCGATCCAGTCGCAGAGCCCGCCGAGCGTGCGGTCGGCGGCAAGCGCCGAGCCGATGCTGGCGGTCAACGTGTCGAATGCAGCGTCGCGGTCGGCGCCCTGCACCACCGCCTCGATCTCGGCGCGGTGCTCGTAATAATAACGCAGCGGCGATAGTGTCACCTCCGGCTCCCCAGGCTCACCATCGCGCAGGATCAGGAGGCCAGCGGTTGGCACGCGCTCGGGCAGGACGTCACCGCGCAGGGTTGTGGCGGGAAGGGTCGAGAGCGCCGCGTGAAGGGCGGTGAAGATGGCTTCGCGGGGGGTGGGCATCGCTCACTTTCATCGGGTAGGGGCCTTGCCGGATTGATTACCATATATTATACGTAGTATATTTACAGAGGGAAT
>JAHYJF010000123.1 GCA_019428955.1 Burkholderiaceae bacterium | reverse complement strand
AGCTATCGGCGCGCTCAGGCAGCGGTGTTCCCGCCGTCCTGGTTGCCGCCCCCTCCCTTGGGGCCACGCCGTCCTCCGCGGCGCTTGCCGCCGCGCCGCGCGCCACCGCGTCCGCCACCTTCTCCGGGCCCGCCCGACCCCGGTCCGGCTGCTCCCGGGCCGCCAGGACCATTGCCTGCTGGGGCCACATTTGACCCGCCGCGCCGGCCTGGCCCGGCGCGGCGTTTGCCGCCACCGGCGGCGGCCTGACCCCCGCGCCCCTCGCCGGACCGGCCGCGACCGCCCGGCCCTGCTTGCGGCGACTGGCGGCTGCCACCCAACCCGTCCATCGGCCCGCCGCCCCAGTTGGTAGCGCCGCGGGCGCCGACACGCTTACGCCCCGCCGACGAACGCCGGCCTGCGCCTGACCCACCGTCACCGCTGCGCACCTTGCGGGTAATCCCTTCAAGGTGGGCGTCATTGCTGCTGGGCTGCCACTCGTCGTCGAGATGTTCGGCCCTGATCCTGTCGTCGGGGTCGACCTCGATCGGGTGGTTGGCGAGCATGTGGATCTGCGAATCGTACTCGTCGTCGAGCGCGTCTTCGTCAAGTTCGGGATCGCGGTCCTGATCCTGGTCCTGGTCGCCATTGTCCACCCCTCCAGCGGCCTCGCGAATCGCCGCGTTGAGTGCCCGGACATCGTTCTGGTCAAGCTCCGTCCAGCGTCCCCGCGACAATCCATGGGGCAGGGCCACCGGGCCGAAACGCACCCGCACGAGCCTGCTGACCGTAGCGCCGACCGCCTCGATCAGGCGCCGTACCTCGCGGTTGCGACCCTCGCCGATCACGATCCGATACCAGGCATTGGCCCCCTCGCCGCCGAGTTCCTCGATCGACTTGACGTTTGCCATCCCGTCCTCGAGTTCTACCCCGGCGAGCAATGCCGAGCGTGCCTCTTCGTCGATGCGCCCGAGCACCCTGACGGCGTATTCGCGTTCCCAGCCGTAGCGCGGGTGCATCAGCTTGTTGGCCAATTCACCCGAAGTGGTAAAGATCAGCAGCCCCTCGGTGTTGAAGTCCAGCCTGCCCACACCGACCCAACGCGCGCCCTTGAGCCGTGGCAGGCGCTCGAAGACGGTCGTGCGCTGACCGGGATCGTCGCGCGAACAGATCTCGCCGGGAGGCTTGTGGTAGATCAGGATTCTCGTCTCAGGCGCCGCGGCACTGCGCCGCAACGGCCGGCCGTTGACGCGAATCTGGTCCTGGGAACTGATGCGCCGGCCGATATGGGCGGGCTGGCCATTGACCGAGACTCGCCCGGCAATGATCAGTTCCTCCATCTCGCGCCGCGAACCGAGCCCCGCATCAGCCAGAAGCTTGTGCAATTTAGGCAGGTCTTCGGCGACCGGCTGGACCGCCTGGGCCGGCCGCGCCGAGTACTCGGGATCACCGCCAATTGCCGCGCGAATCGGGAATTTCGGAAACGGTTCTCCGACCTCGGGCTGCCCGCCGCCGCTCTTGCCGCCCGGTCCGCGACGACGGCGGGCAGGCTTGGTCTGTGACTGTGACTGTGACTGTGACTGTGACTGTGCTGGCGCCGGCGCCGGCGCCGCACCATCGTCGCGCTTACCGCGCCCGCGTCGCCGCGGGAAGCGACCGCGCCCGGAACGACCTTCGCCACCGCCAGCGGTTTCACCACCGGCATTGCCGCGGCTCTCCCCTGCGGACTGGGCTCCCTGGCCGTCCTGCGGGGAATCGGTGTTGCCAGGCTGGTCCGTGCCGTCGTTGTGCGATGCGCTCATCTTGCGGTTGTTCCCTACGAAGTTCCCAATTACTACAACTTCAAGTCAATGACGGGCCGAATGGTTCCGGTGCACCGAAGCCGATTTCCCTTTGGCCCAGGCCTTCCTCGTCGTCGTCATCGCCGGCTGCCACGACACTATCGCCGCTGCCAGCGCCCAGGCCAACGCCTGCGAGTTCACCCTCGGCCAGCAAGGTCGGCAACTGGGCAAGCGAGCGCAGACCGAGGTCGTCGAGGAATTTCCTGGTGGTACCCAGCAGTTCCGGACGGCCCAGGACATCCTTGTGACCGATCACCTCGATCCAACCCCGCTCCTCGAGCGTACGGATGATCTGCGATGCCACTCCCACGCCCCTGATGTCCTCGATGTCACCGCGCGTCACGGGCTGACGATAGGCGATGATCGCGAGTGTTTCGAGCGCGGCACGCGAATAGCGTGGCGGTTTTTCCGGATGCAGGCGGTCGAGAAACTGCCCGATCTCGGGTGCGCTCTGAAAGCGCCACCCCGATGCCAGGCGCACCAGCCGTACCCCGTGGTCCTGCCACTGCAGCGCCAATTCGTCGAGCAAGGTCCGGACCTCGGACGCGTCCATTTCATCTGCCAGCAGGCGACGCAGGTCGGCGATCGACAACGGTCGCTCAGCGCACAACAGTGCGGACTCAATCAGGATTTTCGGATCAACGCTACTCATCAGTGCAGAACGCCCGGCGCGAGCGCGCTCGACTGTGTCGCCCACTGTGGCCTGCTACCGTGGGCGACTTCCCATTGGGAAGCCGGCGCACAACAACTAAAGCTTGGGAGGAATCGGGGTGCCGGCTAAATTTCAAGCCACACCACCGAAGCTCTCTGCGCGACCGCAAAGACTTCACGGTGGCGCTCCGGACCGTCGCCTGAGGTGCCAACGCACACGTCGGCATGACGGTCTGAATTCGTTGGTTGCGGGGGCAGGATTTGAACCTGCGACCTTCGGGTTATGAGCCCGACGAGCTGCCAGACTGCTCCACCCCGCGTCTGTGAGGCCGGATCATAACACCGATTACGAAGCCAACAAAATCTTCCCGAGCGGTTTCCTTACCTGGTCGGCGAGGAGCGCCGAGCGCCGGCGCGCCTGTCGAAACCGACCTGCCGCTGATACACTCGGCCGTTGCATCGCGCGGGGTGCCGCCCATTGGTGGCTGCGTTGCGTTGACCGGACTGGCAGTTCTGGTGAGGAGTGTGGGTGCGGCAATGAAATTCTGTTCGAATTGTGGTCAGCAGGTCAACCTGGAGGTGCCGCCGGGCGACAACCGTTCGCGCTACTGCTGTGCCAGTTGCGGCGCGATCCACTACGAGAATCCCAACATGGTGCTCGGCACGATACCGGAGCTCGGTGACCGGGTGCTGCTCTGCCGCCGGGCGATCGAACCGCGCTACGGTTATTGGACACTGCCCGCCGGGTTCATGGAAAACGACGAAACAACCGCCGAAGGTGCGGTGCGCGAGACCAGCGAGGAGACCGGGGCGCGCATCGCGCTCGGCAAACTGTATTCGGTGATCGACGTGCCGCACGCGCGCCAGGTCCACCTCTTCTTTCGCGCCCGGCTGCTCGACGAGCACCTCGATCCGGGCTCCGAGACCCTCGAGGCGCGCCTCTTTACCGAGGCTGAGATCCCGTGGGAGCAACTGGCCTTCAGGACCGTCGAATACACGCTGCGCCGCTTTTTCGAGGACCGTCGCGTCGGAGTCTTCGGGACCCACGTTGCCGCGATCCGGCACCGGACGCGCCCCGATCAATCGTGAGCCAGCCGGGGCGCTTCGTGTGGGTAAACCCGGGCGAGGCCCTGCCTTCGCCCGAGCAGGCACTGGCGGAACCCGACGGCTTGCTCGCGGCCGGAGCCGACCTCTCGGCGGCGCGGTTGATCGAAGCCTACCGGCAGGGAATATACCCCTGGTATGCCGAGGGCCAGCCCGTGCTCTGGTGGTCGCCCAACCCGCGCATGGTGCTGTATCTGGAGGAGTTCCGGATGCACCGCTCGCTGCAAAAGACCGCGCGCCGGATGCGCGCCGAGCGCTTGTGGACGCTGACGATCGACCGCGACTTCGCCGGCGTGATCCGTGCCTGCCGGGCACCGCGCGACGAGCACAGCGGCACCTGGATCAACGACGACATCGTCACGGCATATCTCGAGCTGCACCATCAGGGACTCGCCCACTCGGTCGAGCTGTGGCACGGCAGCGGCGCGCGCGCGCTGCTGGCTGGCGGTCTTTACGGAGTCTCGCTAGGACGCATGTTCTATGGCGAATCGATGTTCGCCAGGGCGAACGACGCCTCGAAGATTGCTCTGGCAGGCCTCGTCACCACTCTGCGAAACGAGGGATTTCGCATGCTAGACTGCCAGCAAAACACGCGCCACCTCGCATCACTGGGCGCCCGCGCAATTTCGCGGACGAGTTTTCTCGAGGAAATAGCCGTGCTGATCGAACAGCCCGAACCCGACTGGTCAACGTTGCACGTCGACCTACCGGCGTCATGACATACCTGAAGGAGCTGCCGCTGGCGGCGCTGCAGTTCTATACGACCAGCCCGTATCCGTGCAGCTATTTGCCGGGGCAGACCGCCAGGTCGCAGGTCGCCACGCCGCATCACCTGATCAACTCCGACGTCTATGGACATCTGGTGCGCGCCGGGTTCCGCCGCAGTGGCGCATTCACCTACCGGCCAATGTGTGACGGCTGCCGGGCCTGTGTGCCGCTGCGCGTCGACGTTGCAGGCTTTAACCCCAACCGCAACCAGCGGCGCTGCTGGAAAGCGGGGCAAGCACTGAGTTCGCGAATCTCGCGCCTTGGTTTCTCGGCCGAACACTACGATCTGTACCTGCGCTACCAGTCGGTGCGCCATCCGGGCGCCGGCATGGACCATGACAACCGCGAGCAATATGCGCAGTTCATGCTCCAGAGCAAGGTCAACACCCGGATCGCCGAGTTCCGCGACCCCGACGGCAAGCTGGCGATCGTCTCGGTGATTGACATCCTCGAGGACGGACTCTCATCGGTGTACACCTTCTTCGACCCACAAGATCGCTCGCTCAGTCTGGGAACTTACGGCGTGCTCTGGCAGATCGAACAATGCCGCCGCCTCGGCTTGCCCCACCTCTACCTCGGCTACTGGCTCGAGGAGAGCCGCAAGATGTCCTACAAGTCGGCGTTCCAGCCGGTCGAGGTGCTGCGCAGCGGACGCTGGCAGGCGTTGACCGGCGTTGCCAACCGGAGCGCTGCGGCGGACTCCGAAGACGCAGCCGGCGAGGTCTCCGGCGAAGTCCGAGCAGGTAACGAAACACCATGAATCTCTATCAGCTGGCGCGGCCACTGCTCTTCGCACTGGATGCCGAAACTTCCCACCTGGGGGCGATTCGCGGACTTGCCTGCGCGCGGGCCGTTGGCGCCCTGCGGCTGGCAGCGCCGGCACCGATCGAGGATCCGGTCGAACTGATGGGACTGCGCTTTGGCAACCGCGTCGGCCTCGCGGCGGGGCTGGACAAGAATGGCACCAGCATCGACGCGCTCGCCGCCCTCGGCTTCGGGTTCATCGAGGTGGGCACGGTCACCCCCAAGGCCCAGCCCGGCAACCCTCGACCCCGGCTCTTTCGGCTGGAGCAGAGCGCAGCGCTGATCAACCGGATGGGCTTCAACAACCTCGGGGTCGACGCGCTGGTGCGCGCCGTGCGCGATCGAAGCTACCGCGGCGTGCTGGGTATCAACATCGGCAAGAACGCCGGCACGCCGATCGAGAATGCCAGCGAGGACTACGTCTACTGCCTGAGGCGCGTCTACCGCCACGCCAGTTACGTCGCGATCAATATTTCCTCGCCCAACACGGCCGACCTGCGCCAGCTCCAGCGCACCAGCGAACTCGAGATCATGCTCACAAGCCTGTGCGCCGAACGCGCTCGGCTCGCTGACAAGCACGGACGCTACGTCCCGCTGGCAGTAAAGATCGCGCCCGATCTCGACGAGGAACAGATCGTCGCGATCGCCGGCCTGCTGAGCGCCCACGGCATCGACGCGGTGATCGCAACCAACACCACCACGGCACGCAGCGCGGTCAGCGGCCAGCCTCACGCCGACGAAGGCGGTGGCCTTTCAGGGGCGCCGCTGCAGGAACCTTCCAACCGCGTTATCCGCACCCTGCGCGCGGCGCTGCCGACCGACTACCCGATCATCGGAGTCGGGGGCATTGCAAGCGCGGCCGACGCCACCGCCAAGATCGCCGCCGGCGCCAACCTGGTGCAGCTCTATACCGGACTCGTCTACCGCGGCCCGGCGCTGATCGCCGAGTGCGCGCGCGCGCTCGCGCGCTGAATCCTGACGCCGGCGGAGAACGGCAGCGATGGCCGCGATCGTGCTCGCCACCCTCAACGCGCGCCACGCCCACGCGTCGCTAGGGCTGCGCTATCTGCAAGCCAATCTCGGCGAACTCGAAACCGACGCCAAGATCCTTGAATTCGTGATCGGCACGCCCTCGGAAGCAATCGCCGAAGAGATCCTCGAACAACACCCGCGGATTCTCGGCCTGGGGGTTTACATCTGGAACGTCGCGGAGAGTACCCGCCTGGTGGCCATCCTCAAACGGGTCGCGCCTGAACTGGTCGTGGTCCTGGGTGGCCCTGAGGTTAGCTTCGCCAATGACGCTCCGCGAATTTGCACTCAGGCCGACGCCGTGGTGTCCGGGCCGGGCGAGATAGCCTTCGCCAAACTGTGCCGCGAATTACTTGCGCCCTCGGGGCCGGGCGGGGATTCCGTTCGCCGTGCCGGCGTGCTTCCCGGGCCCGCGCCGCGTTTCATCACTGCCCCCTGGCCCGACCTGGCGACATTGGCAGCGCCTTACCGCTTATATGACGACCACGACCTCGCCCACCGCCACGTCTATGTCGAGGCGTCACGCGGCTGCCCCTACCGCTGCGAGTTCTGCCTGTCTGCGCTCGACCGCACTGCCGTGCCGTTCCCGCTCGAGCCGTTCATCGCGGAGCTCGCCCGACTCCATGACCGCGGGGCTCGGGCCTTCAAGTTCATCGACCGGACCTTCAATCTCAGGGTCGATTCGTGCCGCGCAATCCTCGAGTTCTTCCTGGAACGTATCGGGCGCAGTCCCGACGACCCTGTATATCTGCACTTCGAGTTGATCCCCGATCACCTGCCAACGGCGCTGCGCGCCCTGATCCAGCGTTTTCCAGCCGGTACGCTGCAGTTCGAGATCGGCATCCAGAGTTGGGATCCCGAGGTCACCAGGGCGATCGGACGGCGCCAGGACAACGCCCAGGCGGAAAGCAACCTGGCCTGGCTGCGCCAGGAAACCACGGCCCACCTCCACGTCGACCTGATCGTCGGACTACCGGGCGAGAACCTGGCCAGTTTCGCAGCCGGCTTCGATCGGCTGCGCGCGCTCGATCCGCACGAGATCCAGGTCGGCATCCTCAAGCGCCTGCGCGGTGCTCCGATCGACCGCCACACGCAGCCGTTCGCCATGCGTTACAACCCCAACGCCCCCTACGACCTGCTGGCCAACCAGGACATCGCGTTCGCGCAGATGCGCCAGATGGCGCGCTTCGCGCGCTACTGGGACCTGATCGGCAATTCCGGACGCTTCACGGCGACCTTGCCCCATCTGCTGGGCAGTGCTCCGTTCGACAATTTCATGGCCTTCTCGAGCTGGCTTCACGCCACCACGCGTGCCACCCACGGCCTGGGTCCGGAACGGCTGCTGGCGGAAATCCGCCATTGGTTCTCGCGGGCCGATTGGCTCTCGGGAGATGAGGATGACCCGCCCGCGGGTGGATATGGAAGCGCTGCCGCCCGGCGCACAGCGCCCCTCGCCGCTCTCGACCAGGATCTGGAGCGCTTCCAGCGCATCGCCTTGGAGCGCCGTGGCCAGAACCGGGCGGCCCGCCTGCGCCAGGCCCGCAATCTTGTTGCCGAACCGCCTGGCTGACCAAGCAGTTGAGCCTCCAATCGGCAAAATCGACGACTTATTTCATCTGGTGGTATAGAATTTCGTGAAACTTGTCCAAGGCAGCATGACGATGGCACGACCCAGAACCCTCAGGAACGACGACGGCGGCACCGTTATCCAGGTGATTGGGAGGATAGTGACCTTGCTCGACGCCCTGGCGCGGCGCAACGATCCGATCAGTCTCAAGGATCTGTCCGCCGGCACCGGCTTGCACCCCTCGACAGCGCATCGCATCCTCAACGACCTGGTGAGCGCGCGCATTGTCGACCGGGTCGAGCCCGGCGCCTACCAACTGGGAATCCGCCTGCTGGAATTGGGCAACCTCGTCAAGGCGAGGCTCAACGTCCGCGACGCTGCCCTGGCGCCGATGCGCGAGTTGCATCGGGCGACCGGGCAGCCGATCAATCTCTCGATCCGCCAGGGCGACGAAATCGTCTACATCGAACGGGCGGTTTCCGAACGCTCCGGAATGCAGGTGGTCCGCGCGGTTGGTGGCCGGGCGCCGTTGCACCTGACGTCGGTCGGCAAACTCTTCCTGGCCGAGGACGACGCCCGCAACGTCCGGGCCTACGCGACCCGCACCGGATTGCCCGGGCACACCCGCAACAGCATCACCGGGCTGGCCAGCCTCGAAACCGAACTGGCGCAGGTTCGCGCCGAAGGGTTCGCACGCGACGACGAGGAACTGGAGCCCGGGGTACGGTGCATCGCTTCCGGCATTCGGGACGACAGCGCCAAATTGATTGCCGGGTTGTCGATCTCGGCGCCCGCCGATTTCGTCCAGGAAGACTGGATCGAGCAGCTTTGCCGCTGTACCGACCAGATCTCGGCCGCACTGGGCTTCGAGCGCACCGCCGCAGCCTGAGCGCAATCTGGAACGCGGCTCTAAGGACGATAGCGCCTAGCTGATAGTGCGCGGCAGCGCTCGGCGATCACCGGCTTCGAGCCAGGTTCGCACCCGGCGCGCATCACCAAAGCGCGAATAGCGCCCGGACGAGTCGAGCAGCACCATCACCGTCGGGCGACCGTCAAGCTGCACCTGCATCACCAGGCAGCGACCCGCCTCGGAGATGTAACCGGTCTTCTGGATATCGATGTCCCAGTCGTCCGAGGACACCAGCCGGTTGGTGCTGTGGAAGGCGATTTGCCGGTACCCGGTGTCGACCGTGAGTTCGGAGGAGGTCGAAAATTCTCTTATCTGGGGGTAATTGGCCGCGGCGCGCACCAACTTGGCAAGATCGCGCGCATTCGAGACGTTCGAACTCGACAGGCCGGTCGGCTCGACGAAAAGGGTGTCGTGCATACCGAGGCTGCGGGCCTTGGTGTTCATCGCTTCGACGAACGCCGCCAGGCCCCGGGGATGATTGCGGCCCAGCGCGTTGGCGGCGCGATTTTCGGACGACATCAGCGCCAGTTGCAGCATTTCAGAGCGCGACAGGCGCACCCCGGCGCGCAGCCGTGAGCGCGACCCGCGTTCGGTATCGACATCGTCATTGGTGATCTGGATCATGTCGCCCATCGGAGCCTGCGAGTCGAGCACCACCATCGCCGTCATCAGCTTGGTGATCGAAGCGATCGGGAGCACGGCGAGCGCGTTCTTTTCGAACAGGATTTCGCCGGTCACCGAATCGCTGACCAGGGCTACCGAGGAACGCAGGTCAAGCCTGTCGGGGGTGGCGTGCAGCCCCAGCGCCCGGCCAATGGTCGGTCGCTCGGCGGCCTGGGGCGTACGCGCGGCCCGCTTGTGGGGCCGCTGGGCGGCGATCTTCGAGCTGGTCGGCTTCCTGGTCTTGGCGACGCTCGCCGACTTGGGGCGTGGCTTGGACTTGGATGCCGATGACTTCTCGGTAGTGCGCTGCGGTTCGGCGGCCGGGAG
>JAHYJF010000122.1 GCA_019428955.1 Burkholderiaceae bacterium | reverse complement strand
ACCACCCTTTAGGACCGGGCCACCGCCCTGCGCAGCGCCCGGTTTCCAACAGGTTCTGGTTCGTCACCGGGGTGTCGCCCTTCACCTTTCCAGTCGTCAGACCAAAGCCAGTCCTCAAAATAGTAGAGCCAGAGGTAGGTCCACGGAATGACTGTCTGGTCGATCCGCTTTCGTGCCTCCCACTCACGGGTTCCCGGAAGATAGAGGCAAAGACGCAGCGGATCCCTGTAGACATGAGGCAAAGGTCGCCCGTCTGCCAGTAGCTCCAGGTCCGGACCGTCTATCTGAACGTCGGGCGTTTGACCCGGTCGATACGTGACGGTGGCAAGATAGGAGCGCGCCAAGGCGGTCGGCTGTATGGGCACTTGCCATGTCAGCTTGTTTGCGCGGACCGTCCCCCCACCTCCGACTGCCGGGTTAGCCTTCAGAAACAGCAGTTGCTGAGACAGGGTCAGGTCCTGATTTCGGCCGGATACCTTCACTGTTCGCCGAAGAACGTGTTGGCGGGAACGGCTGTTGATGCGGCGACCTTCGATGTCGTCAGCCCGATCAGCGGTGCGACGGAAAGCAGGCCTGATTTGCGACCATCCGACACCGCATTGATGCGGTTTCCGAGAACCCGTCCGGTGACACCGGGGCCGAACGAACGCTCCATGTTCAAAGACAATCGGTCTTGACCAACCGCATCACGAAGAGCCTCGAAGTCGGACAAGGCTTGTGCGTGCCACGCGTAGAATGCCGGAGCACGGCGTGCATCCTTGTTCCAGTTGTCCGCGAAATTTTCCCCGTCGGTTGTCTCGTTCAGGATGGCATAACCCTGTCGTCCGTCCAGAATGGGGCGCTCGATGAAGTGCGGCATCATCCGGATCGTTTCGACCACCACATCCATCTCATCCTCGAAGACATGCCGACGCACGCAATACGCGTAAGCCTGCATCGCAAGCGTGGTGATGATGATTGAAATCGGGGCGACGTCTTCCGTGTTGTTCTCGTAAAACACGTCCCGGTGCCGTTTGAGCAACTGCACGATGCGGCGCAGGATGCCCTTCACCGCTTCACGGACGGGGAAGGGTTCTACCGTCGCCTCATCCCGCTGCATGGCGATGAGCTTGCCCGCAAAGGTAGGTCGGAGTGCGGCGCGCTCATCGAACAGGATCTTGTAGGCCCGCGGATTTGTCGGATGCCACGCCTTCAAAGCCCGGTCGGGCACCAGTTCACCCCGGTTGAAGCAGGTTGGGTTCGCGATGGTCGGGGACAGGTCTAGGTGGAAATCCCCCGCATAGTTGAGACGCCAGCAGCGCTTCTTTTCTTCGAGAAGCCGCACGTAGGTCGCGTGTTCCTTCAACCGGTTGCCAACCGCCGCCTTCAGGACCGCCGGGGAGATGCCGGACGCTATACCTGCACAGAAGCAGATCAGATCGACATCGAATTCCCGGCGCCCGATCGGCTTCACGGCCGTTCCGAGCGCGCTGGACCCGTGAAGGTAGACCAGGACGCTGACCAGCAACGGATCGGTCGATCCCGACAACCAGTCCCCGACCGCACCATAGCTCTGGCGGGCACGATCAAACTGGGTCTCAGTGAGATCCAGATCCTCGCCGATCTCGTCCAATATGGTGAATATCTGCGTGCGCCGACGAATATCGTTGTCGGTCAGCGGCTGTCGCAACATCTGGTTCATGCCGCATCCTCCTTGAGTTGATGGACCGGCACGAAGGCATCGGCGGGTTTTGTAAAAAAGATCGGGGTCAGGTGGGGCTTCGCCTTTCGGGCTTCCGACATGCCGAGTCCCTTGAGGCGGCCGATCTTCGTGGTGTCGTCCAAAGTGAAAAACCCACTCGGGACGGACGGCGAAACGCGGTAGATGCGATCCCCGTCGTAAGGGTGACCCGTCAGGAGCTTTGCCATTCCGAGGGCGCCGTGTGATTGCCCATCCGCGTAGAGGTTGAGGACTTTGAGGCCGAGCCCTGCAAATCCCGGGCTTTCGGGCAGCATGTAGACCTCATCCAGGCATCCCAGACTCAGAATGCGCAGGTCTGACGGATGCCACCCCAGAAGGGTGATGGCTTCGACGACGGCAATGGCCGTGGGGTTGTTGGCCCATGTTCCACCATCGGTCAGGCCGATGTCATCGACCGTGCGATGCCGCTTGAAATACGTGGGCGCGGCCGCCGTGGCCAGAGCGGCATCCAGCGCAGTCTTGCGATAATCGGTTTGCAGGCGCGTGTGATGCGCGGTCTTGTAAATATAGGGGCTGCGAAGATCGGCATCCCATGCCGGGATCACCAACCGGGTCTGTGATTGCCCGATCAGATCGTCGTTCAGGACGGCCCTCAGCTCCCGGGCAAGAATTGCCGCATCGTGCTTTGGTCCGACAGCGTGCCGCCCTGTAGCGGTGAGGGTGCGCCAGGCCTTCCGCATCCAGCCCGGCGCCTCATCATCCGCATTGTCTTGGCCGAAGATGACAGGCCCGCGAAGCTCGTACAGCTCCAGCAGCTCCTTTGCCGTGCGACCGAGGCCAAGGCCCAGTGCGATGATGCCACCGGTCGACGTGCCGGCGATGAGATCAAAATAGCGCCCTATGGGCTCGCCCAGATCCTCCTCGAGCCCCGCGAGGAAGGCAGCAGGCATCGTGCCCTTGATCCCGCCCCCATCGATGGAGAGGATACGACGTATCTGCCTGTTGTTCCCGCTGCTGCTCATCCGGATGTCCATCTCGCCTTTACCGTTCAGCCCTTCGGCGGATACGGGTCCTTGCCATAGGTGTTGCGCTCACGGATGCGACCGTTCTCGCCGTGGATCAGCATTTCGCTGCCCTGACGGATCGCGGTTTCGCGGGCCGCGCCGATCGCCTCTCTTTGCGTGACGTGGACGGAAGTGACGCGCTGATTGCCCACACCCCTGACCGCCCAGCCACTCGATTGCGGAACAACATGTTGATTTTTCTTGCTCATTTTGTCGTTTTACCCCCAATTTCATTGACGATTCGTCAACCTTGTGTTTATATATACACCAAGATATGGCGTCTATCAACCGCCGCAAAGTCGATGGGAGAGAACCATGTTCGGACAAAGGCTCAGGCTTGCCCGCAAGCAGGCCGGATTATCCATGCAGGCGCTTGCAGAGAGCGTGACTCCTGGCGTTTCGGCGCAGGCCATCAGCAAATACGAGGCGGACAAAATGATGCCGTCCTCGGGCGTGCTGGTTGGTCTGAGCAAGTCCCTCGGGGTGTCGCTGGATTTCCTGATGGTTGGCCAGGTGGAAGCGCTTCAGTCCCTTGAATGGCGCAAAACCTCGAACGCCTCCGCACAGGATCGCGCCAAGGCTGAAGCGGTCGTGATCGGGAAGCTGGAAGACTACCTCGCGATCGAGGACATTCTTGACCTGAACCCCTCGGGCGACCCTTTCGCGGAAATCCGGATCAACCATGTTGAGAGCGATGTCGCCCTCGACAAAAAGGCGCGGGAAGTTCGTAGGAAATGGCAGTTGGGGATAGATCCTATCCCCAGCATGACCGCGCTGCTCGAGGACAAGGGGCTAAAGGTCATCGAGTCCGATCTGCCGGAACGGATCAACGGTATGGCGTGCCATGTCGAGCGGGCAAATCGCCCACCAACTGAAGTGATCGTTGTCGCGCGCCAGACCAATGTCGAGCGCAAGCGATTCAACCTTGCCCACGAGCTGGCACATCGGATCATCGACGGGACCGGCAATCCGTCGATCCGGCTGGAACCGGCTATGAACCGCTTTGCAGGGGCTTTTCTGATACCCGCTGAGCACCTCACCGCCATGACCGGTGAACACCCGCGTGGCGTCACCTATCACGAGATCATGCGGCTCAAGCAGACCTATGGCGTTTCAGCTGCCGCGATGCTGATGCGGCTTCGCCAGGTCGGTGTCCTGTCAGAAGCGGCCGTAGAATATGCCTTCAAGACTTACGCCCGCAAATGGCGAACCGTTGAACCCGAGCCGATCGAAGAGGGAGAAGGGTTTGCGGCGTTCGAGGCCCCTCAGCGATTTCAGCGTCTGGTCTGGCGTGCCCTTGGCGAAGAACTGATTTCCCCGGTCCGTGCGGCGCAGATGCTTGGCCTGCCCCTGAACATCATCGAACGTGAAATCCGGGGGCCGCGCGAACAGTGACCTGCATTGTCGTCAACGATGCGTCATGCCTGATCGACCTCCGCAAGGGGCAGTTGCTTCATGTCCTTCTGCGGCTGCCCTACCGGTTCATCGTGCCCTTGCCGATCCGCATGGAAGAGCTGCTCGACTTCACCCCGCAAGAATGGCGTATGCTCGAGGATGGAGGTCTGGCGACATATGACCTGCCCGGTGAGGAGGTCGCCCAGGTGTTTGCGATCAAGCGGGAGCACAGCGGTCTTTCGGCGAACGACTGCTTTGCATTGGTGACCGCCACTTGTCACGAGAACGGGATTCTGCTGACAGGCGACGCGAACCTCCGGAAGGTTGCCGTCGCGCGCAATGTGCGAGTGCATGGCGTGCTTTGGATCATCGACGAATTGCGTGCGGCCGGCGCCTGCGAAGCCGATCTGCTGATCTCGGCCCTTGAGCTTTGGCGGGATGACCGCGCTGTGTTCCTACCCCCAACCGAAATCGAAAACCGTCTGCGCCATCTTCGCGGGTCCTGACATCGTAACGGCTCCGATGGCCATTTGCCCCACCCCGGTTCTGAAACAACGGTTTTTGCCTGGAAACAAAAGCGGCCATCGGGTGGAAGTCCGCTCTGCCGTCATCCGCCAGTCGCAAATGCTGCACCATGCACGAACGGCAATAATGCGAAAGCTGCACTGCAGCGTCTTTGCTCCCTGGCAATGGCCGATAAGGGCCGAAGAGACCTCAGCCATGATTGACCTCTCAGGCGCGCGCCCCGCCGCTGCCCAGTTTTTTTCGCAGCACGCGTCGCGCCGCCCGATGGGCCGAAAAAGCTCGAGCAGCCGATGGGCCTGTGGCTTTCCCGAACCTAACTGGGCACTGCCCGTGCTATCACACGCTGGTGGGCCCGGCCTCGCTTCTCCAAGTGGCCGTGGTGGTTTAGGGTCGCTTCATGCCGCGATCATTCTTCTGCTCAACGCCTTCGCCTGAAAAACCGATACCCTATAGTTCGTACGGAACCTTGACACATGTTACTTGAAATCCTGATCGTCTTTGCCCTGACCCTCGTGAACGGCGTGCTGGCCATGTCGGAACTTGCCATTGTCTCGTCCCGCAATGCGAGATTGAAGGTCCTGGCAGACAACGGCAGCCGGGGTGCTGCGATCGCCATACGTCTGGCGACCGATCCCGGAAAATTCCTGTCGAGTGTTCAGATCGGCATCACGCTCGTGGGTATTCTTTCAGGGGCTTTTTCCGGGGCAACGCTGGGGGTGCGGCTGGCCGACGGGCTCGCGGCGGCGGGAATGAGCCCGGCCTTGGCACAGACGCTTGGCGTTGGCGGGGTGGTCGTCGCGATCACCTATCTTTCGTTGATCTTTGGGGAACTCGTCCCCAAGCAGATCGCGTTGCGTGCGCCTGAGGCCGTCGCTACCCGGATCGCGCGGCTGCTGAACATCATCGCGATCGTGGCCGCACCGGTTGTCTGGATCCTCGACAGTTCGGGCAAGCTGGTGCTGGCGCTTCTGGGGCAGTCCGGCGCGGCTGATCGCAACATGAGCGACGAAGAGGTCAAGCTGGTGCTGTCAGAAGCCCAGTCTGCCGGCATCATGGAAAAAGCCGAAACTGAAATGATCGCAGGCGTCATGCGGATTGCAGACCGCACCGCCCGCGGTCTGATGGTGCCACGGCACGAGGTGGATATGGTCAACATCATCGAGAGCCCGGACGCGATCATCCGCCGGTTCCGCGATACCGGCCATTCGCGTCTGCCGGTTCGGGACGGTGGGCCGGACAATATCATCGGCATCCTGAAATCACGCGATTTCCTTGATGCGGGCGTGGCGGACGCGGTGCCGGACCCCAAGTCACTGATCTTTGAGGCACCCGTTGTCCGCGATGGCATGGCAGCACTTGATGTGCTGGAGGCGCTGCGCAAGTCGCCGGCCCATATGGTGCTGGTCTATGATGAGTATGGCCATTTCGAGGGGATCATCACGCCGATGGACGTTCTTGAGGCCATCGCGGGCGAGTTCCCGGAAGGCGACGAAGAACAGGTCAAAATCGTGGAACGCGAAGACGGTAGCCTTTTGGTGGCGGGTTGGATGCCAGCAGACGAATTCGCGGAACGCGTTGGCCTGACGCTAGAGGATGACCGCGATTACGAAACAGTCGCCGGGTTGATCATCGAGAAGATGGGCACGTTGCCGCAGCTGGGCGACCACATCGACCTCGGCGATTGGCGCATCGAGGTTGTGGACCTCGACGGCCGACGCATCGACAAACTTCTGGTTCAGAGACGGACCAGCCGGTGAACTCTTCTCGTTCGTCCCGGCGCCAGATCAGATCCTGCAGCTTCATCGGATAGCCGATTTGGAGAGACCTGTGCAGGGCTATGGGTAAAGGTCGAACGGCAGCAATGGGCCGTCCACGTCGATCCGGCGGGCGCGGACGCCAGCGCCCGGTCGCCACATGACCGAATCGAGCCCTGCGCCGCCATTGACCCGAGGCGTAGTGGCCAAGACTGTTTCGCAAGGCCGGCACCTCAGCGGCACAGAGCTATCCTTGCACTCCAGCTGCTTGCGCCAGTACGCGCAGGCCAGCCACCAGATCGGCCTCATCGGTGTCTTCCTCGAACGCATGGCTGATCCCGCCGATCGAGGGCACAAAGAGCATGGCCACCGGCATCAGGCGAGCCACATTGGTCGCGTCGTGCAGCGCACCTGACGGCATCCGCCGCCAGCGCCCCGGCGCCACCGCCTCGGCCCCAGCCTCCAGCCGTGCGCGCAAAGCGGGGTCCATCGCCACCGGGTCAAGCCCGAAAAGCGGCCCGATCTCGACCCTAAGGCCGATCTCGGCGGCGACTTCATCCAGCGTCGTCTCGATCACCGCCTGCATCCGCTCCAGCCGGTCCGCATCGCCGTCGCGCCACTGCATCGAAAACCGAACCTGCCCGGGCACGATGGACGAGGCATTGGGCGCCACCGCCACATGGCCAATGGTCCATACCGATTGCGGCGTGACCACATTGCGCAACCGCGCGTTCAGGCGGGTGCTGAAGGCCGACAGTCCCTGAAACGCGTCCCGCCGCAGCGCCATTGGGGTCGTGCCGGCATGGTTCTGCTGCCCGGTGAGTGTCACCACTTGGTCGCGTATGCCGACAATATCGGTGACCACACCGATCTGTTCGCCCGCCATGTCCAGCGTCGGACCCTGCTCTATATGCAACTCGATAAAACCGCTGAACTGTGTGGTGTCCACATCGCCGCCAACGCGATTTCCCAATAGCTCCCGCGCCTCGGCCAGTGTCACTCCGTCCATGTCCTCGGCCAGGTCCGCCTCGGCCAAATGCAGCAGACCCGACCATACGGCCGACCCGGTGGTTCCGCCGAATCGCCCCTCTTCATCCTGAAACGACACCACCGAAATCGCAGGCCCGCCCGCCTCGCGCGCCACGCGTGCCACTTCCAGCGCCGAAATCACCCCCAATGCGCCGTCGAGCCATCCGCCCGCGGGCTGCGTATCCGAATGCGACCCAAGCAACAGCGACGGCCGCTCGGCGAGACCAAAGAGATTGCCCATTGCGTCAAATCGCGCGGTCAGCCCTGCCTCGGCCATCCGCTCTGCCAACCAGTCGCGTGCGGCCAGGTCAGGCGGGGAATAGGCCGGGCGGATCACGCCTACGCCTTGCGCGCCAAATTGGCGCAATTGCCGAAGATCATTCAGAAAGCGAGAAGGGTCGATCACGGGGGTCTCACGATTGCGACGACAAGAGGCAGCCTAGGGACTCGCCAGTGAATTGAGAAGCCCCTACCGGGGCCGCGATGGTATGAGAGCAGGCCGAGTGTCGCCTTTGTCCGCATCGTTGACCTCGGGCGCCTCTGAATGCTGCCTGAAGTACGAACGGCAGCTTCGGGAGATGCTGCACTGCCGCGTGTGACAGATGCCGAAAGGCAGGTCCGGGCCGATCGCGATTATGATCCAGCGAAACAGTGAGGTTGGCTACATCAACGCCACATCAACCCGCGAATGCACGTTTCGCGCCGGTTTTGCTGCCGAATGCGGGTGAAAGTCGGCGAATGCAGGGTCGGGAAATATGTGAAATCAAAGGCTTACCGCGTAAGCCATTGGTTTCGCTAAGCTATTGGAATCGCTGGGGTTTTGGCTCATAACCTGAAGGTCGTTGGTTCAAATCCAACTCCCGCAACCAAAATACCGTTTAATAACAAAGGCTTGGAATCCGACAAAAACACTTGTGTATAGACCCGCGCAAAACGTGTCAACGCCACGTCAACGTTTGAAGAGTCGCGCGTGAAAATCGGGGCTCTTTGCATTTTGGGCACGTTCGGCAGTCGCGCCGCCTCCGCCACGGTTGAAACCATCGTCTCCACCTGATATATGACTGGGTCATACCATGGAGGCGCGGATGACCGTCAAGACCACCCTCAGCTTTACTGACCGCCACCACCAGTTCCTTTCGGAAAAGGTCGGGCAGGGCGTGTTCGCCACCCAGAGCGCCGCAGTGGCGGCCGCACTTGAACAGATGATGCAGGACGAACAGGAACGCGATGTGGCCCTCTCTGCCCTCACGCAGGAAATCCGTGCGCGCATGGAAACGCCACGCGAAGCGTTCATCGAACAGAACGACGCCTTTGCTGCTGCCCGCCGCACCATCGGGGCGGCCCGCGGCGCGTGAACTATCGCATCAGGTACCATCCCCTCGTAGCACGTGATCTTGATGCAATCGCCCATTGGATCCTCGATTATGCCGGACCCGATGCGGCCGCCCGCAAGCTGGCCGAGATCGAGGCAGCCATCGCCACGCTGAAGGCCACGCCCCACAAGGGCAGCCTCCGAGATGAAATCGCCCATGGCCTGCGTGCCATCCCGGCTGGGCGCAAAGCCGTCATTGCCTTCGTTGTTGACGATGACGCGGTCGAAGTGCTGGTCTACGCCGTCACCTATGGCGGCGCGGATTGGGCCATGCGCAGCAGCGCGCGCAGCCGGTGATTGGGAAGAGTCGGCCCACAGCTGCCGCTCAACCTTCACGTGAGCAACGTCCGCTTCGCAATGGGATGGGACGGCCCGCTCCTACCGTCCAGTTACCCAACCCCCAATTGATATAGGGGAAGCGAGGGCGCTTGTGTGTGGGCTGCCAACAGCCATTAAGGGTAGAGCGGAGCGCCGAGATTAATATACCTCACGGCTGCGCTTCGCGTCCAGCTCCTTTCCGAGGTCGAATTTGTCACCCCAGGCAGTAAACCAGTGGTCATTGGTCGCTTGGACAGAGGCAAGGGCTGCCGCGTCCAGCCCGAATATCAGCCCGATTGTATCTTTAGTGACAGCGCTGATGTACGGGCAAACGATAAGATCGAGCAGCATAATCAATGTCTCGGCGTCGTTGGGACAATGCTGAGAACGGCAGTGCAAAAGTTTGCCACGGAAGTGGCGGGATAGTCTTGCTGCGGGCAGAGTAAAACTTTGCCACTTTGGCCCTTTATGGCAACAGGGAGGGTGGGGGCATTTTAATCGTGGAACTTTATCGGAAGGTCCGTCTCGCGCGTCGGGGCGGCATGAGCGAACGCGCGGCAGCTGTTCATTTTG
>JAHYJF010000121.1 GCA_019428955.1 Burkholderiaceae bacterium | reverse complement strand
GCATAATCAGCCTATGAAAACGTCCGCCAGCCCCCCCCCCCGGCTCGCCAACCGCACCGGACATATCGAGCCGTTCCATGTCATGGAACTCGCCAAGCGCGCCTTCGCGCTCGAGGCCTCCGGCAAGCCGGTGATCCACATGAGTATCGGTGAGCCCGATTTCACGGCGCCGGCGCCGGTGATCGCCGCTCTCGAGCGCGTCGTGCACTCGGGCCGGACCCAGTACACCGCCGCCCTGGGAATCACGCCCTTGCGCGCAGCCATCGCCCGCCACTACGGCGAGCACTACAACCTTGACATCGCGCCGGATCGAATCGTGGTGACCGCCGGCGCTTCGGCCGCGCTCTCGCTGGCGTGCTGTGCGCTGGTGAATCCCGGCGACGGTGTGCTGATGACCGACCCCTGTTACCCGTGCAACCGGCACTTCGTCGCCGCCTTCGATGGCGTCCCGGAACTGGTCCCGGTGGGCCCGCAGACCAGCTTCCAGATGACCCGGGAACTGCTGGAGCGAAACTGGACACCGCGCACGGTAGGGACGCTGCTGGCCAGCCCTTCGAACCCGACCGGCACCTCGATTCCCCACGCTGAACTGGGCGGGATCATCGGCGCGGTGCGCGAACGGGGCGGCTTTTCGATCGTCGACGAGATCTATCTCGGGTTGACCTACGGCGATGACAGTTCATCGCGCGACGCGCGCTCGGCGCTCGAATTCGGCGACGACGTGATCGTCACCAACAGCTTCTCGAAGTACTTCAATATGACTGGCTGGAGGCTGGGCTGGATGGTAGTGCCGGAAGCGCTGACCACGACCTTCGAGAAACTGGCGCAAAACCTCTACATCTGCCCGTCAACCTTGGCGCAGCATGCCGCACTTGCCTGCTTCGAACCCGAGGCCCTGGCGATCTACGAAGAACGCCGGCTGGCGTTCAGGAGCCGGCGCGACTTCATCGTTCCGGCGCTGCGCGCCGCCGGCCTCGAGGTTCCGGTGACCCCTGACGGCGCGTTCTACGTCTACTGTGATTGCAGTCGGTACAGCGACGACAGCGCGCGCCTGGCGATCGAATTGCTCGAACAGGCTTACGTGTCGGTGGTTCCGGGGCATGATTTCGGGCTCAACGCACCCGAACGCTACCTGCGCGTGTCCTATGCGACCTCGCTCGACCAACTCCAGGAAGCCGCCACCAGATTCAGGAAATATTTCGCGGGACGCTGACCGTGCTCCCACCCGACGCCCTGCGCCAGGGGCGCAGGCAGGAAGTCGTCAGGCGGTGGCGCGCCGCGCCGCGGCCGCGAGCCGTTCGCGTTCCTTGAGCACCTTGGCGCCATAGCCGCCGTCGCTGCTCAGGTTTGCCGCGCCAACATAGGATTTAAGGGCGCCCTCGACGGTGCCCTCGCGGCGCAGGTACTCCTTGAGAATCCTGGCGCCGACGCGAATGTTCGGCAAAGGTTCGAAGGCGGCCCCGGCTCCGCCGAAGGGCTCGAACTTGTCGATGTGAACCTTGGTGTGCACCTGCATCAGGCCCTGTGCGCCCTGGGCGCTGCGCGCCTGCGGATCAAAGCTGGACTCGACCGAAATCACCGCGATCAACAGCAGTGGATCGACGCCCGTCTCGTGACCGGTCTTGACGGCGAATCCGACCAGTTGCGACACTTCGTCGCGGCCTATCCGGTACCGGCTACTGATGAATCTGGCGAGATTGCGCTGCGCAGACAAGCTGGTGAGCGCTGGGGTGCTACCCCACTTGGCCAGCAGTTGCTCGCCGGTGGCGCGGTGGGCCACGCCGGCAGGCGCCGGGTTGGCGGGCGCTGTACTGGCGTTTTGGCAAGCACCCGACTGCGCCTGGGCGGCACACTCCGGCTGCGCGCTGGTGACAGCCAGCTGGGTCGTCAGCTTGGGACCAAATGCCACGCCCAGGCCAAGCACGACCACCACGGCACACAACTGGGCCGCGTCGCGCAACGCCGGCCAACCAGGGAGGGCACCAATGAGAAACTTGCTGAACTCTCGGTGCTGGTCATTTTTCAGCATCGGGGGTCTCCTTCCGGGAACTGACCGGATCGGCTTGCACTTCGTGTGAGTGCTTCAGAGATTATTGCTGCGCGTATTTTATACGCACCTGCGGTGAGGGTCACCGCTAACCCGGTCAAGGGAAATTGGAAGCCGGGCGCATTGTAGGGCCGTGTCAAGCTGCGGTCAACCGCAAGTCTTTTCAGTGCGACAATAAAAACCCAGCCCCAATTATCCCAGGATCGACGTGGAATACACGGATCTGCGCGACTTTATCGGCCAACTCGAGACCCTCGGGGAATTACGCCGCATCACCCAACCTGTGTCGCCCAAGCTCGAGATCACGGAAGTGGCTGACCGCGTGCTGCGCTCGGGCGGGCCAGCCCTGCTGTTCGAGAATCCCCAGACCGAATCAAAGCGTTTCGCCCATCCGCTCCTGGCCAACCTGTTCGGCACCCCGCGACGGGTGGCGTTGGGCATGGGTGCGGATTCGACGACGGCGCTGCGCGAAATTGGCAAATTGTTGGCCTACCTCAAGGAACCCGAACCACCGCGCGGCTTGCGCGATGCCTGGGAAAAATTGCCGCTGCTGCGCAAGGTGCTGCAGATGGCGCCCGGCGAAGTGTCTTCGGCGCCCTGCCAGGAAGTCGTGCGCGAAGGCGCCGACGTCGATCTCGGCAGCTTTCCGGTGCAGCACTGTTGGCCGGGCGATGGCGGGCCGCTTCTGACCTGGGGGCTGGTAGTCACCCGCGGGCCCGGCAAGGAGCGGCAGAATCTGGGCATCTACCGCCAGCAGGTGATCGGTCCCAACAAGACCATCATGCGCTGGCTCGCGCAGCGCGGCGGCGCGCTCGATTTTCGCGACCACGCAATCGCGCAGCGCGCCAGCTCTGCGCCGCCCAAGCCATTCCCGATCTCGGTGGTGATCGGGGCCGACCCGGCAACCATCCTGGCGGCGGTGACGCCGGTTCCCGACAGCCTGTCTGAATACCAGTTTGCGGGACTTCTGCGCGGCTCCAAGACGCGCCTGGTCAAGTCGCTCGGCAACGATCTGCGCGTGCCGGCCACGGCCGAGATCATTCTCGAAGGCTCGATTCGCCCTGACCCTGATGTAGTGCTGACCCTGACCAACGCACAGTTACTCGATCCGCTCGGCGCACCGGCGCAAGCCGACGCTCTGCCCGAGCGCGCCCGCACCGGCTGGGAGATGGCTCTCGAAGGCCCGTTCGGCGACCACACCGGCTACTACAACGAGCGCGACTGGTTCCCGGTCCTGCACATCGACCGGATAACGATGCGGCGCAAGCCCATCTACCACTCCACCTACACTGGCAAGCCGCCCGACGAGCCGGCGATCCTGGGCGTCGCGCTCAACGAGGTCTTCATCCCGATCCTGCAGAAACAGTTTCCGGAAATTGTCGATTTCTATCTGCCGCCCGAAGGCTGCTCCTACCGGATGGCAGTGGTATCGATGCGCAAGCAGTATCCGGGACACGCCAAGCGCGTGATGTTCGGGGTCTGGAGCTTCTTGCGCCAGTTCATGTACACCAAGTTCATTGTAGTCACCGACGATGACGTCGACGTGCGCGACTGGAAGGAAGTCATCTGGGCTCTCACCACGCGGGTTGACCCCGCGCGCGACACCACCCTGATCGAGAACACCCCGATCGACTATCTCGACTTCGCTTCGCCGGTCTCGGGACTGGGTTCGAAGATGGGTATCGATGCGACCAACAAGTGGCGCGGCGAAACCGATCGCGAATGGGGCACGCCGATCGCAATGACCGCCGAAGTCAAGGCGCGGGTCGACACGTTGATGACCGAGATCGGACTCTAGCGCCAGGCGGCTAGGGTGCGCTGCGCGGTCCCCCGGCCGCGAGCAGCGCCCCGCCGAAGACAGCCTGCACCAGCGCGAACAGCCCGTAGACGACCGACGCGCCGACCGCTGGTGCGGCCGGCACCGCAAACATTGCCAGCGCCAGCACCGCCCCGGCCTCGCGCGTACCCCAGCCGCCGAAGCTGACCGGCAGCGTCGCCATCAGGAACACCGGCACGGCAACTGCCGCCCAGACCCAGAGCGGCAAATCGATGCCCAGGGCGAGCCCGGCAAAACCGAAGGCGCCGATCGACAGCAGTTGCACCGCGAGCGAAGCGACAAGCTGCAGGGCGTATTGGCGCACTGCGCCGTGGTGTCGCACGATCAAAGCTGCCCGGACCAGCCATTCGGCACAGTTGTCATCTGTTCCGCGCGACTGCGCTCGCAGCATCAGGCGCAGCGCCAGCACCGCCCCTACCGGCGCCACCAGCAGCAAGGCAGCCGCAAGCGCCAGCAATGGCGAGCCGATCACCCGCAGCGCTTCGGGTACCGGCACTCCGAAATGTCCGCCCGCGACGCCCCAGGCCGAGGACACGACGCCCAGCACGATCAGCATCCACAAGCCGCTGAGGCGATCGAGCAGCACTGACAGGCTGGCTTCCATCGCCAGCTGGCCTCGCCGATGCAGCGCCACGGCGCGATAGACATCGCCGCCGAGCACGGCGCCGGGCAACAGGGCGTTGATGGCGACTCCGCGGAAGTAGATTCCGGCCGCCTCGCGAACTCCGATAACGTGCCCCAGCCAGCTGGCAAGGGCGCGCCAGCGCAGCGCCGAAATGATGTTGGCAAGCGTCGAGGCCGTCAGACCGGCCAGCAGCCAGACGGGATCGGCGCCGGCGACCTCCTGCCACACTTTGGCCGGATCAGCCCACCAGAAGATCGCTGCGACCAGCGCAGCCGCGGCGGCCACCCTCCCCCATCCGGCCCGGCGCCTGCGAGTGCTCATCGGTAGCTGGCGCTGGTCACGGCGATTACCAGATCACCGCTTCGGCCGCGCCGCCGCAGTTCCGGACTGGCGCTCTTCGCGCACGTGATACTGCGGGGTCCCACGGCCTTCATGATAAATCCGGATCAGCAATTCTCCGACCAGCCCGGAGACCACCAATTGCACCCCGACGAGCAGCAGCATTACACCCGCCAGCAGCAGCGGACGACCGCCGATATCCTCGCCGCCGATCTTGAGGATCAGCAGCCAACCCAGTATCAGCGCGCCCGGGAAAGCGAGCCACAATCCGAGTCCGCCAAAGGCGTGCAGCGGACGTTGGCGATAACGCATGTAGAAGATGATCAGGATCAAGTCGAGCGTCACCCGGAAGCTGCGGTCGATGCCGTACTTAGATTGCCCGTGGACCCGCGCGTGGTGGCGAACCGGCACTTCGGCGATGCGCGCCCCGACATCGCGGGCCAGCGAGGGGACGAAGCGGTGCAATTCGCCGTAGAGCCTGATACGGTCGATGATCTCGCGCCGGTAGGCCTTGAGCGCGCAGCCGTAGTCGTGAAGATGGACCCCCGTGCCGCGCGAGATCAGCCAGTTGGCGATCACCGATGGCAGCCGGCGCGACAGTGCCTTGTCCTTGCGTTCCTTGCGCCACCCCGAAACCATGTCGATGGCATCATCGCGATCGAGCCGATCCAGCAGGTCGGGAATATCCAGCGGGTCGTTCTGCAGATCGGCGTCCAGCGTGACGACATAGCGCCCTCGCAAGCGGTCGAAACCGGCCTGCAGGGCACTCGACTGGCCATAGTTGCGCGCCAGCAAGACCGGCTGCAGCCAGAGTCGGTCGGCGGCCAGGCCACCGAGCACCGCGGCGCTGCCGTCGACGGAACCGTCATCGATCGCGATCAGTTCGAAACTGCGGCCGCTGGCGACCATTACATTGCCGATGCGCTCGACCAGCTCTGGGAGATTCTCTTCCTCGTTGTAGATCGGAATGACGATCGACACCTGGGGATCGGCCTCCACCGTAGTTGCGGCAACTTCTGGCGCTGTCGATTGCAAGATAATCGCTTCCACTGACGTGCGGTGATGTTAACCTCTGGTCGCCTCGCGACGGCCAGGAAATTTTCGTGCGCGGTAATGGTACGTGTTCTTCCCCGCGGTGTCGCCACGCGCGACACGCGCGACACCTGATATGCGGACCACAATCTTGAACACTGTCAAAGCGCAATCGAAAGCGTCCCTGAGATCAGCGTTGCTGTGGATGGCCGTCTATCTGGTGCTCGTCGCGCTGGGGCGCTACTTCATATCCGGCGCGCTCGAGTACGACGAGGCCGAGCAATTCCTCCACGCCCAGTTCCTGCTGCCGGGCTATGGTCCGCAGCCGCCGCTATTCGAATGGCTGATCCACGGCCTGTTCCTGATCAATGGAACATCGTTCCTGGCCCTGCTCCTTTTCAAGGCGGCGATGCTCTGGGTCGTGTTCTGGGCGGTTGGGCGGATCTTCCTGCTGCTTACCGGTCGGGAGGACCTGGCGGTCGCGGCCAGCTACGCGGTCTTCCTGCTCCCGATCCTGTCGTGGGCGGCGCCGCGCACCCTCACCCATACCCTGCTCGCCATGATGTTTTCCGCGCTGTTCGTGCTTGGGCTACTGGTTCGGGCGCTGCCCCGGCGCCGGGCGAGCAGCGCCCAGGACCAGCACCAGGCGGCTGACCGCTGGTGGATCGCCGCGCTGGCGCTGAGCGCCGCGGGCGCATTGCTTAGCAAGTACAGCATGGCGCCGGTCCTGCTCATGTACTTGCTTGCCACCTTGTCCGTACCCCAATGGCGCTCGCGACTGTGGAACTGGCAGATCTTCGCCGCGGCCGGTTTGGCGGGAGTGATCGTCGCTCCGCACGGCTGGTGGGTCTGGACGCACCTGTCGGAGGTGCGCGCGCCGATTATGGTCAAGCTCAATGCGGTCGATACCACCGCGAGCAATGGCTTCCTGCAATCGGGCGGCACGGCTTTGATCTCCGGGCTGCTCGGATTCATCGCTCTGCCGACGCTGGTGTGGGCCTATCTCTGGGTCTGGAACCGATTCAGATTCGGCACCGCCGGCAAGGGCGAGCGCGGCGCCAGCGCCTGGTCGCCGGACCTGCGGACGGCGATGCTGGCGTATTTCGCGATGTTTGCGCTCTTTTGCACGACGATCATTTTCGGGCCCGGCACTGCGGGCTTCCGCAACCGCTGGCTCGCGCCCTTCCTGATGTTGCTGCCGGCTGGCGCGGTCATCTGGGCGACGGTCCAGCCGCAAACCGAAGCCTTGCTTTGCCGGCTGGTCACGATCAGCCGCGGCCTGCTGGTGGTTGCCGGAATTGGGCTGGTTCTGCGGGTGCCGTTGAGCGGCTGGATCGGCAAGCCCGGCTGGGCCAACCTGCCGGTCACCGAGATAGCACATGACGTCAAATCGATGACCAAACCATCGGCGCTGGTGCTGGTCGCCAACATGCAGTTGGCCGGCAGCCTGGAAATGCGGCTCGAGGACCGGCTGACCTTTGAAATCAATTCCTCCGTGGCGGCGTTGCTCAAGCCCCGGTCGTGCGAACTGCTGCTGGTCGTGCCGGAACCTGACGACGATTCGTCCTCTGAAAAAACCGCCGAACTGCAGCAACTGGCTGCCCGGTTCCTGAAGCAGGGCGAGCCCGGCGATGTCAGGTGGGTGGCGGCACGGCGCAACCACAAGTACCGGTTCAGCGACGAGACACTCGACCTCCTCTACCTGGCGGCGAAGGGCTGCTAGTTGTTTGGGGCGCGAGGCGCTGCCACGCGCCCTGCTACCAGGCGTGTTCGGCGTCGACTGGAAAGCTGCCGTCCTTGACTGCCGCGACGTAGGTTGCGATCGCCCCGTATACGCTCGAGCTATCGGCCATGAAGTCGCGCACGAAGCGCGCCATCTTGCCCAGGTTCATGCCCAGCATGTCGTGCAGTACCAGCACCTGGCCTGCCGTATCCCTGCCGGCACCGATGCCGATGGTGGCGCAACGCGCCAACGCCGCGGTCACTTCGGCCGAAAGTCGGGCCGGCACCATTTCGAGCACCAGCAGCGATGCCCCTGCGTCCTGCAGTTCGCGGGCCTGGGCGCGCAACACGGCGGCAGCCTCGTCACTCCGCCCCTGCACGCGGTAGCCGCCCAGCGCATGCACGGTCTGCGGCGTCAAGCCGAGGTGGGCGCAGACCGGTATTCCGCGCTCGACCAGGAAGCTCACGATTTCCGTGGTCCAGCCGCCTCCTTCGAGCTTGACCATGTGGGCGCCAGCCTGCATCAGCACGATCGCGCTACGCAGCGCCTGTTCGCGCGACTCGTGATAGCTGCCGAATGGCAGATCGCCGATGATCCACGCCGTGCCCTGCACCCGGCGCACGCCGCGTGTGACGCACTCGACGTGATAGCGCATCGCTTCGAGCGTCACGGCAACCGTGCTGCTCAGGCCCTGGCAAACCATTCCCAGCGAGTCTCCGACCAGGATGCAGTCGACTCCGGCCGCGTCGGCCACCGCGGCAAAGGTCGCATCGTAGGCGGTGAGCATCGCGATCTTCTCGCCACGGGCACGCATCTCCGTCAGCCGCGGCAGGCTCACCGGCTTACGTGTCGCCGGCGAACTGGCCGGCGGCAGGGTTCCGTAGGGCGTGGCATCGGCACGCCCGGGAGTAGTCCCCGATCCCGTCTGCTCGGGCCTGCCGGCCGCGCCGCGGTTCTCCGGTTTCCTGGCTGCGTTCATTTCGTCCTCATCAGTAAAGCGGGCCACGAACTCGAGCATACGCCGGTGCAGCGCGTGGGCGGCCGCCGGACTACCCGTTGGCAAATACCCAGCGCATAAAACCATCCTGCGCTGAGCGCGACTGGGCGGCTTGGGCGCCATTGACGATCATCACCACCACGTAGCGCTGGCCAGATATGGCGTCGACATAGCCCGCTATCGCGCGCACTTCGTCCAGGCTGCCGGTCTTGATCCATGCCCTGCCGGTGAGTTCCTCGCCCACCAGGCGGCGCTTCATCGTGCCGTCGACGCCGGCCAGCGGCAGGGTCAGGCGCATGGTGTCGGCATAGGGCCCGCTGGCGGCATGCAGCAGCAGGCGCGCCAGGCTGTGCGCGCTGATGCGGGCGTCACGCGAAAGTCCGGCGCCGTTGTCGAGCACCAGTTCCGGAAAGTGCAAGCCCTGAAGCTCGAGCCAGGCGCGCACTACCGAGCGCGAGCCCGCGATAGTGGCGGGCAGCGGCGCGACCTCGGCACCGATCTGCAGCAGCAACTGCCGCGCCATGACATTGTTGCTGTTCTTGTGGATGTCCTCGACCACTTGGGCCAGTGAGCGCGGCGATTCCCATACCAGCCACGGAACCCCGCGCGCGGCGCCACGCACGAAACGCACCTTGCCATCCCAACTTCCGCCAGCGCCGGCCCAGGCCGCCTTGAACAGCGCCCGGACGAACTGCTGGTGGTTGAGAACGGCGGAGAATTGCGACTGCTCGCCACAGGCGGAATGAATCGTGCCGCCAACCCTGATCGCCGGGTCTTGCCCATCGCCGCCGTCACTGACCAGGAACGCCTCGCCATTGGTGCAGGCACCCGGCTTGACGCGGACCTCGTTGATTACCGCGACCCCCGCCAGGGCCGGATCGAGCGCGATCTCGGCCCCCTGGCCGCTGGGCCGCACCGTGATCTTAACCGCCTTGAAGTTGAACAGCGCGGCGTCGGGGGCGACGTTGTAGGGCTGCGACGCATCGCCGTCGAGCGGACTTAGGTTCTCCCCGGCCAGGTCGTAGAGCGAGTCGTCGAGCACCAGGTCGCCGTCGAT
>JAHYJF010000120.1 GCA_019428955.1 Burkholderiaceae bacterium | reverse complement strand
CCCGGTCTGCCCTGTTCATCGCGCGGCCCGGCGTTGAAGGTTGAGGGCACGACACATTGGTAATTCTTGATCTTGCCGCCCTCGATCACCACCCAGTGTGACAACACCCCGCGCGGCGCTTCGTGGAAGCCGACGCCGCGAATTTCCTCGTTCGGGAACACCGGGCGGTTGAAGGTGCGCGTATCGCCCGAGGCGATATTTTCCATCAACAGCGTCCACTGTGCCAGCAGCGTTTCGTGCAGCACGGCGCAGCGCACCGCGCGCGCCGCGATACGGCCAATGGTGGAATGCACGGCGGCAAGCGGTATCTCGCTGCCCGCAACCGCGCTGGCCTGCGTCAGCAGTTTGGTCAGGTGGCGGTTGGTCGGCTCATGCCCCGCCGCCGCCATGCCGAGCACGTTGGCCAGCGGCCCCACCTGCGCGCGCTCGCCCATGAAGGTCGGCGCCTTGATCCAGCTGTATTTGCCGTCATCCTGAAAATCGGTGTAGTTCGGGTTGGTCTGGCCATCGAACGGGTGCAGCGCCTTGTCTGACCCCGCATAGTCATACCAACTGTGCGCCACCGATTCCTTCACGCCATCGCGGAAGAAGGCGTCGTTGAAGCTGGGGATCTGGCGGAACGCGCCAAGGTCGCCACCGGGCACCCAACCGCCGGGCAGCGCAAATTCGGTGCCTTCTTCGTTGAGCGGCATGTCGGGCACCGAAAGGTAGTTCATCACCCCCGCGCCAATCGCGGTCCAGGGCGCGTAAAGCGCGCCCACCGCCGCCACATCCGACATCATCGCGTTGTTCACGAAATCGCCCAGCTCGTCGATCAGCGCCCGGATCGCCCAGAGTTTTTCCAGCGTCAGAGTGGACTGGCTGTCCATGTTGATCGAGTTGGTGACACCGCCCACGGTCAGGTTCTGAATATGTGGCGTCTTTGAACCGAGGATCGCCACAATCTTGTTGGCCTTGCGCTGCACTTCAAGCGCTTGCAGATAGTGCGCGGCGGCCATCAGGTTGGCTTCGGGCGGCAGCGTCATTGCGGGGTGGCCCCAGTAGCCCGAGGCATAGATGCCCAGCTGCCCGGTCTGCACGAAGGTTGTCAGCCGGTCTTTCGCGGCCTGCATCGCCACGCGGCTGTTGCCCTGATAGTCCGAAAGCGATTCCGCCAGCGTCGCGGCACCCGCCGCATCGCCCGAAAGCGCCGAGACGATATCCACCCAGTCAAGCGCCGCGAGGTGGTAGAAATGCACGATATGGTCGTGCACCGCATGCGCCGCCATGATGATATTGCGGATGTATTGCGCGTTCTTCGGCACCGGCAGCTTCAGCGCGTTTTCCACCGCGCGCACCGAGGTCATGGCGTGCACCGTGGTGCACACACCGCAGATGCGCTGGGTGATCGCCCAGGCATCGCGCGGGTCGCGGCCCTGCAAGATCAGCTCGATGCCGCGCCACATCTGGCCCGAGGACCATGCCTTGGTGACCTTGCCCTGATCGACCTCGACGTCGATGCGCAGATGGCCTTCGATCCGGGTGATGGGGTCAATGGTGATACGGGTGGACATTGCGGGATCTCCTGATCACTTCCGGGCCGGGTGCGCGGCGCCATGGGCGCCGAGAACCGGGAACATTTTGACAAAGACGAGGTAGGCCAGAATCTCGAAGGCGATGACACCGACGGTAATCACCAGTTCGGGAAATGACGGAAAGTAGCTGTAATTGCCCACCGGGTGATAGGCGACCAGATAGGCCGCGACGCGGTAGACCGAGCCGAACAGCAGCACCGCGACCCCGGCCAGAAACAGCCAGCGGCCGTCCTGCCGGGCCGCGCTCAGGCAGACCCAGGCGGCAAAAAGCGCAAGCAGGGTTTCCAGCCAGAGCGTCAGCGTGGCGCCCGACCAGCCCAACACGCCGCCCAGCGCGCCACGGTATGCCACCTCACCCCAGCGAAACAGCGTCCATCCCAGCAGCAGCCAGCCCATCACCACTGCCACTTTCACCAGCAGTGCGTGTTCCGAGGCGCGGCGGAAGCTGTGCGAAACCACCGTTGCCTCAACCACCACCACGCCAAAACCCATGGCTATGGCCGAGGTCACGAACAGCAGCGGAAGGAAGGCGGTGTTGTAAAGCGGATCGAGCTTTTGGCCCAGCACCACCAGCGCCGAACCCAGCGAAGACTGGTGCATGAACGGCAGCACCACGCCCAGCGCGATCAAGACCCACATCCAGTTTTCCACGAACCGGCGCAGCCCCTTCCAGCCGAAGCGCTCAAAGAAGGCAGGCGAAAATTCAAGCCAGAGCACGATGACATAGACAAACACGCAAAGCGCGATTTCCAGCATCACCGAATTGAGGTTCCAGTGCCAGGGCGAGAGGATATTGTAGAACTGCCACCAGCGGCCAAGATCAAACAGCACTGCGGCACCTGCCAGCGTATAGCCAAACAGGCCCCCCAGCAGCGCCGGGCGCATCAGCGGGCTCAACTCGCCCTTGTTGAAGATGTAGATCAACAGCGCCATGGCAAAGCCACCGCAGCCCAGCGCCGAGCCGATCACCACATCGACCACCACCCAGATGCCCCAGGGATAGCCCGCGTTGATGTTGGCAATCGCCCCGATGCCCAGCGCGAAGCGCAGATAGACGAACCAGGCGGCGACGACGACGATAACCGCCAGCACAAGGCTGAGCGGCGTGATCAGGGGCGCGCGCAGGCGTTCCGAACGGCTTGCCATGTCAGACCTCCTCGCCTGCGTCGTGCTCGGCGCGCACGCGGTTGCGCCGCACCAGCCATGCCGCGCCGACCACCGCCAACACCGGCGCGATCATCCATTTGTAAAGCGTGTGCTGCAGCCCTTCGGAAAGTCGCGACGGCGCGAAGCTGTCGAGCTTGGGCAGGCCGATATTCTCGAACGGCACCGCCGAAAGATAGCGCACCTGGGTGCCGCCGACCTCGTGCTCGCCGTAGGTCTGCTGAATGTAGTGCGGCACCGCCTTTTCGTGCCTTGGCCGGTCTTGCGTGATGTCGCCGCGCGGAAAGCTCATCATGCTGCCCGGCGCCGCCGCCAGCCGCCGCTCGGCCTCGGCCTGCAACAGATCGACCGGGCCGAACAGCGAGGCGCCGGTGGGGCAGACATCGCAGCACGCCGGGATCTTGCCTTCGGCCTGCAGGTGGCGGCACATCTGGCATTTGTTGATCTGCCCGAAGGCCACTTTCAGGTCGAACTGCGGCACCCCGAAGGGGCAGCCATAGCTGCAATAGCGGCAGCCGATGCAGGCGTCGGGATCATAGGTTACAATGCCGGTCACCGGGTCTTTCTGCATGGCCTTGACCGGGCAGACGGAAATGCAGCTCGGGTCAACGCAATGCAGGCAGTGGCGTTTGCCGAAGGCAAAACCATCTTCCTCGGCGTCCTTCACGGTGGCATTGCCTGTGCGCCAGAGCCGGATCACATTCAGCGTTTCGCCGTCGAGGTCTTGCGCGATGTCCCATGTCTGCGCGGCGTTCCAGCCCTCGAAGCTGAAGGGCGTCGGGTCCATCACCACGCCGTTCGCCTCGCGGCAGGCATCAACACAGGCCTGGCAGCCGATGCACAGCGTCGCGTCAATCAGCATGCCCACGGCGCCCGCAGGCATCTCGCGCGGCTCGCGTGCCAGGGCCGCTGCGGCGGGGCTGGCGGTGGCGGCGGTAGCGGCCCCGCCCGCGCCCGCCGTGGTCAGAAACTCTCGGCGGTTGAGCATGTCATGCCTCCCCGTCCGACGCACCTTTGTCGTCATCGGTTTTCGCGCCCATTCCGCGCAGCATCATGGCGCCCGCGCCAAGCGCCACGCCCGCGACACCCGCCACGGCAGCGGCGGCGCCGACGCTGGCGCCCTTGCCCTTGGGCGCGTCAACGCCGGGGTAAAGCGACGGCGGCGTCTGGGTTTTCAGGTCGGCCAGCGCATGCACGGGCTTTTCAAAGCCGATGCCCTGCTCGGTGCAACCAAAGCAGGGGGCGCCCACGCCCACCGGCCAGGTGCCCTGCCCCACGTCGCCAAAGCCGACGGCGGGGCAGTTGGCATAGGTTTCGGGCCCCTTGCAGCCGATTTTGTAAAGGCAAAAGCCCTGCCTGTGCCCCTCGTCGCCAAATTCGAGCGCAAAGCGCCCGGCATCGAAATGCGGCCGCCGCTCACAGTTTTCGTGGATCAGGCGGCCATAGGCAAAGCGCGGCCGATTGAGCGCATCAAGCGCGGGCGGACGCCCGAAGGTCAGCAGATGCAGCACGGTCGACAGGAAATTGTAGGGGTTGGGCGGGCAGCCCGGAATGTTGACCACGGTCTTGTCGGGCACCACCTCATGCGTGCCGACCGAGCCGGTCGGGTTCGGGCTGGTCGATTGCACCCCGCCCCACGAAGCGCAAGACCCGATCGCCACGATCGCCGCAGCCCCTGCCGCCGCCTCGCGCACAAGGTCGATATGGGTATGGCCGCCCGATTTGCAGTAGATGCCGCCATCCTTCATCGGTGTGCCACCCTCGGTCACAAGGATGTATTCGCCGCGCCGCTCTTCCATGATCTTGTGCTTGTAATCGGTCGCCTGCTTGCCCGCGCCCGAGCAGAGCACATAGTGATAATCGAGCGAGATCAGATCGAGGATCAGGCTTTCCAGCGAGGGGTGGTATGCGCGCAGCAGCGATTCGGTGCAGCCGGTGCATTCCTGCCCCGAAATCCAGATCACCGGCGGGCGGGCCGGGTTGGTGGCGGCCTGCGCCATCTTCACCCCGGCGGCACTGCTTAGCCCCATGGTCGCGGCAACGCCCGCGCAGAACTTGAAGATCTGGCGACGCGTCACATTGCCGAAACGCGCGATCGGCGCATCGGGATCGTCGCCAAGGGCGGTTTCGAGATCTGGCTGAACGTGAAGCATGGCGGCAAATCCTCCCCGATGCGCGGCTTGTGCCCATCAAACCGGCGGCACGGGCCGTTCGCGATGACAATTGTCAATTTTCGGCGCCGACCCCCGCGCCGACCCCCGCACCGACCACAGCGTCGGCCCGCGGGTGTTCAGTGGCAGGGCTCCAGCCCGGCCTCGGCGCGCAAGGCGGCCACGCTGCGCACGGTGATCTTGCGGCCAGACAGTGCCACCAGCCCTTCATCGGCAAGCTTGCCCAAGAGCCGCGACAGGCTTTCGGGCTGAATACCCAGCATCCCGGCCAGATCATGGCGCGAAACAGGCAGCCGCAGTTGCACGTCGTGCGCCTCGTCATCATGGTCAAGCAGGCAGAGCCGATGCAGAAACCGACAGAGCCGCGCGCGGTTTGACAGCGCGGCCGCGTGCAAAAGCTCGGTTTGCGCCGCATCCATCGCGGCAAGGCAGCGTTCGACCAGCGCCATGTGCACCTCGGGCGCCTGTTGCGTCAGGCGCAGCGCGTCGCGGCGCTGGATCATGCACAGATCGACCGGCGTCAGGGCCTCGGCAGTGGTGCGGTGCGGCCCGTTGCGCAAGAATGCCCGCGCGCCCAGCGTTTCACCCGGAAACGCCAGCGCGATCAACGCCTCGGTGCCGTTTTCATGCGCCATGCGGATGCCGACAATGCCCGAGGAAACGCAGTAGAGCCCCGCATTTGGGTCGCCCGGCGCAAAGAGCGTGGCACCGCGCGGCAGGCTGCGGCGCAGGCGCACGCGGCTGACAATCTCGGCGGCGTGGCGCGGCAGCCCGGCCCAATCCGACACATGCCGCACCATGCACACGGTGCAGCCGCCAAGGCAGGTCGCGGGCGGGTCGAATGCCATTGTGCCGTCACCGAAACGCACAAACGGTGTGCAATGGGATACTGTGTGGGCCGAGACTAGCCATCTGCACCCCTTGCGCATTTGATTTGGGTCAAGACGCGGCACCGCCGCGCATGAAAATTGACAAATGTCATCGCGGGTCGGCCTTGGCTGGCCTTTTCTTGGGGCAAGGCGCCCGCCTGCGGGCGCAAAGCGCGGGGGAGGCGAACCATGCGGGGTGTCGGATACGTCTATGCGGTGGCAAGCCTTGCGCTGATCGGCCTTGGCGGGCAATGGGCGCTGCAAAGCGAGGCGCGGGTGGCGGCACCCCATATCGCAACCGAAGACGGCCAGCGCTACAACACCGCCTTCCCCGACCAGCAGGGCGCATTGGCCCGCTGCGCCACCTGCCACCGGGTCGAGCCAACCGGGCCCGAGCGTTCGGCACCGCCGCTGCCCGCCATTCTCGGTGCCAGGGTGGCGGCCTCGACATGGTTTGGCTATTCGCCCGCGCTGCGCGCCAAGGGCGGGCAATGGACCCGCGACGCGCTTGACACCTACCTTGCCAACCCCACCGCCGCCGTGCCCGGCACCTTCAAGACCCTGAGCCCGGTCAGCGACGCCGCCGAGCGTGGCCGCATTCTTGACGCGCTCGCCAAACTCTGAAGCCCCAAGGAGAACCCGATGCGGAAACTCGCCCTGACGCTCGCAGCGCTTCTTGCCGCAAGCCCGGCATTTGCCCATACCGGCGGCTTTCACACCTCGGGCCTGATTGTCGGCATGGCGCACCCGGTTGTGGGCGCTGACCATGTGCTCGCGATGCTTGCGGTCGGGCTTTGGTCTGGCTACGCGCTGCCACGCCATTTCTGGCTTGGCGCCGCCGCCTTCATGGCGGCGATGGCGGCTGGGGCAGGCCTCGGGTTCGCCGGGGTCGGGTTGCCCTTCGTCGAGGCGGGCATCACCACCTCGGTGGTGCTGTTCGGTATCCTCGCGCTGGTCGCGCGGCCGGGCCAGGGCGCCGGTATCACCGCCGCCTCACTTGCCGCCATCGCGGTTTTCGCGTCGTTCCATGGCCTCGCCCATGCCAACGAGGCCACTGGCGCCGCGCTGCCTTACCTCGCCGGTTTTCTGGCGGTGACCGGCGCGCTGCATCTCGCGGGCATCGCGCTGGCGCGCGGCGTGGCGCGCTACGGCCTCGCGCAGCGCGCGATGGGCGGGGCGATCATCGCATCGGGCGTGTTGCTGGCGCTGGCTTGAACCATCGCACCGCGCGCCAGACTGAATAGCCCCGACTTTGCCGGAGACCTTCAACCTCGGTAAGGATGAGGGCTATGGAAAAGAGCAAGACATAAAATCGACATTCCCCTGAGATACGGGCGCGTGCCGTTCGCATGGTGCTGGAGCATCTGGGCTGTTATGAAACGCAATCTGCGGCGGTTGCTGCGATTGCCCCAATATCGGCGGTATCCCGAAGCCGTTGCGGATCTGGGTTCGGCAGGCGGAACTCAACAATGCTAATCTATTGAAACTATTGGCGGAAGGGGTGGGATTCGAACCCACGGATGCTTGCACATCGGCGGTTTTCAAGACCGCTGCAATCGACCACTCTGCCACCCTTCCGCAGCCGGGCCACAAGCGCGGGTTTTCAGCCGCCTTGCCGCTTTTCCGGCGATTCTGGCGTTTAGCGTGGTCTTCGTGATTCTGAAAGCAGTTCGCAATGCCGCCCGGCCCGCGCACAGCCTGACGGGGCTTTGGCACATGCCGGGGCGGCGCGGGCAGCGCCGCCCCGGCAAGGCGTCAGTTCGTCCAGGTCGTATAGCCAAGCTTCATCGTCGTGCCCGCATAGCCGTTGAGGCGGAACTGCGATGTCCGGCCTTCGCTCGTCTTGACGCAGACGTAGGTGCCCACCGGAATCGAGCCAAGCGGAATTTCAGCCACGCTGAAGCTCGCAACACGGCACCCGGCGTAGCCCCGGTTCGAGCCATCGCCCAGCGCCAGTTGCGCGCCATTGCGCGGGGCGATGTATTTCTGTGTTGCGGTAACGGCATGATACCAGATGTCGGCACCCGCGCCGCCGATCGAGCCGTTGTCAAGGTTGGCCGTGAAGGTCTGGTTCAGGTCGATCAACCCGCTCGAATGCGTCACCGGCAGCAGCGGCAGCACCGGCGGCAAGGGCAACGGCACCACCTCGAGCCAGTTGCCGGTGTGCACCGCCAGCGACGAGGCCTTGTCGTTGGCCGCGGCGGCCAGCAGCGCGGTGTCAGCGGTGATGGTATAGCAGGGGCCGCCAAGGTTGGTGTTGTCGCACAGCCGCGCGCGCGCTCCATGAGGCCTGGACCGGGCGCGAGCGCGCAAACCTGCGCCTCGCCCCATCGCAGATCGCCCTTGATCCCGGCGATGTCATCACCCTCGCGCATGACGAGCGCCGCCTCGATTACCGGATCGCATCGCTCAATGACGGTCTGGAGCGCAGTGTGGAGGCCATTCGCACTGATCGCGACCTCTATGATCTGCCTGTTACAGGTGCGCGCGCCACATCACTGGCCCTGCTCACGCCCTTCACTGGCGCGCTTGTTCAGTTTCTGGACCTGCCGCGCCTCTTTGACGAGGATGAGGCGCATCAACCGCTCCTGGGCCTTTATGCACAGCCCTGGCCCGGCGCACTCGCCGTCTGGCGCTCCGGCGGGAGTGATGGGTTTGTTCAGATCGGATCAGTGTCCCAGCGCGCCAGCTTTGGCGCATTGCTCACCCCGCTGGCGCCCGGCCCCGGAGCCGTCTTTGATCTGGGCGCAGTCTTGGAAATCGAGCTAATCGAGGGCAGCCTTGCCAGTGTCAGCGACCCGGACCTCTTCGCCGGGGCGAACAGCTTTGCAATTGAGACAGACACAGGGGGCTGGGAGATTGTCCAGGCAGCGCATGCTGAGCTGATCGGGGAAAGACGCTACCGGCTCACCCGCCTGCTGCGCGGCATCCGCGGCACGGAACATCTCATCCCTGCACCAAAATCGCCGGGAAACCGCGTGTTGGTCATCACCTCGGCGCTGGTGCCTGTGCCGATCGCGATTTCGGATCTTGGGCGCAGCTGGAACTGGCTGATCGGTCCTGTTGGTCTCGATAGCGCTGAGCCGCGCATGATCGGTGTGGCGCATACGCCCCGCGGGGAGGGGTTGCGCCCTTTCGCGCCGGTCCATGTCGCCCAGCCCTTTTTGCGCGGTCGTCTGCCCGGGGATTACACGATCACCTGGATCCGGCGCGACCGCGATCTGAGCGCGGACAGCTGGGAGCTGGCCGAGATCCCGATGTCCGAGGCCAGCGAGGCCTATGAGGTCGAGATCCTGCAAGGCGACACGCTCTTGCGCATGCTCACAAGCACCATACCCAGCGTGCTCTATAGCGCGGCCACCCAGAGCGCGGATTTCGGGCGGGTGCTCGCACCGGGCGATACAATACGGCTGCGTATTTTTCAGCGCTCCGCCCTTCTTGGGCGCGGCGCTGGCACTGACATCATCTTGCAATTCTGAGGGCATCCATGTCTGACACCACATCTCGTTTGCTCCTGCCCCATATCCTGGCCGCCCAGGCGCAGAAGCATGTCACCCATAATGAGGCGCTGCGCCGCCTCGATGGACTCGTCAACCTGACCGTCGAGGATCGCAGCCGCAGCGCGCCACCTGCAAACCCCACTGAGGGCGCAGCTTATCTTGTCGCCGCAAGCGCGAGCGGGCTCTGGGCCGGCTGGTCCGGCGATATCGCCCTCTGGGCTGATGGCGCCTGGCTGCGTCTGCCTGCACGGCCTGGCTGGCGGCTCTGGGTCCTCGCCGAAGAGGTCATGCTGGTCCGCCTGGCTGCGGGCTGGGTCACGCTCGATGCCGCCATGGGCCTGTTGGCCCGTGGCGCGAGCACTGATCTGGCGGAGGGTGCGCTTGGGGGGCTGAACCGCCCCGGCTTTACCGGAGGGCAAAACTCTCGGAGAATTGCCCGTTATGGAACATGCACAAAAGAAGAAGACCTCGAAGCCGTATTCGCCTGAGTTCCGCGAACGTGCGGTGCGGCTG
>JAHYJF010000119.1 GCA_019428955.1 Burkholderiaceae bacterium | reverse complement strand
GGGGGGGGGGGGGGATTCGGCCCGGTCAGCGTGATAAAATCAACCGGTTTTGCACCGCCCTTTTCGCGCGCCGTACGCGGATTCATCCTTTCTCAAGCAGACCACCAGCCGCATGGACCAGTTCGCCAAGGAAACGCTCCCGATCAGCCTCGAAGAGGAGATGCGCAACTCGTACCTCGATTACGCCATGAGCGTGATCGTCGGGCGGGCGCTGCCCGATGTGCGCGACGGCCTCAAGCCGGTGCACCGCCGGGTGCTGTTCGCGATGCACGAGTCCAGCAATGTCTGGAACCGGCCCTATGTGAAATGCGCGCGCGTCGTCGGCGAGGTAATGGGCAAGTACCATCCCCACGGCGATTCGGCGATCTACGACACCCTGGTGCGGATGGCGCAGGACTTCTCGCTGCGCTACCCGCTGGTCGATGGCCAGGGCAACTTCGGTTCGGTCGACGGCGACAACGCCGCGGCGATGCGTTACACCGAATGCCGGCTCGAGCGCATTGCCGGCGACCTGCTCGCCGACATCGACAAGGAAACGGTCGACTTCCAGCCCAACTACGACGGTCGGGAGTTCGAGCCGGTGGTGCTGCCGGCGCGCATTCCGAATCTGCTGGTCAACGGCTCGGCCGGAATCGCGGTCGGCATGGCGACCAACATCCCGCCGCACAATCTCAACGAGGTCCTCGAAGGCTGCCAGCTGCTGCTGCGCAATCCCGATGTCACGGTCGACGAACTGATCGACGTGATCCCGGCGCCTGATTTCCCCACTGCGGGGATAATCTACGGCGTGGCGGGCGTGCGCGATGGCTATCGCACCGGGCGCGGCCGGGTGGTGATGCGCGGGCGCACGCACTTCGAGGAACTCGAGCGCGGCGCCCGCGGGGTGATCGTGATCGACGAGCTGCCCTACCAGGTCAACAAGAGGGTGCTGCTCGAACGGCTCGCCGAACTGGTCAACGAGAAGAAGATCGACGGCATCTCGGATATCCGTGACGAGTCCGACAAGTCGGGCATGCGCGCGGTGATCGAGCTCAAGCGCGGCGAGATGCCCGAGATTGTGCTCAACAAGCTCTACAAGCAGACCCAGCTGCAGGACACCTTCGGCATCAACATGGTGGCGCTGGTCGACGGCCAGCCGCGCCTCTTGAACCTCAAGGAGATGCTCGCGGCCTTCCTCGCCCACCGCCGCGAAGTGGTGACCCGGCGCTCGGTGTTCGAGCTGCGCAAGGCGCGCGAACGCGGCCACGTGCTCGAGGGCCTGGCGGTGGCGATCGCCAACGTCGACGAGATGATCGCGCTGATCAAGGCGTCGCCGACGCCGCCGGTGGCGCGCGAGCGCCTGATGGAGCGGGTCTGGGCCCCGGGGCTTGCACGCGAGATGCTGGCCCGGACCGGCACCGATGCCGGCGAGGTGCGTCCCGAAGGATTCGACCCGAGGCTCGGGTTGCAGCCCGACGGCTATCGGCTCTCCGAAGTCCAGGCGCAGGAAATCCTGCAGATGCGTCTCCAGCGCCTTACCGGCCTGGAACAGGACAAGATCGTCGACGAATACCGCGAGGTGATCCTTCAGATCGTCGACCTGCTCGACCTGCTGGGGCGGCCCGAGCGCATCACCGCGGTGATCTCCGACGAACTCCGGGTGATCGGCACCGCCTACGGCGACGCGCGCAAGTCGCAGATCGAATTCAACGCGACCGAACTCGAAACCGAGGACCTGATCCAGCCCACCGACATGGTGGTCACGGTCTCGCACACTGGCTATATCAAGAGCCAGGCAGTGTCGGAATACACCGCGCAGCGCCGCGGTGGGCGCGGCAAGCAGGCTACCGCCACCAAGGACGCCGACTGGATCGACCAGCTGTTCATCGCCAACACCCATGACTACATCCTGTGTTTCTCGGATCGCGGCCGGGTCTACTGGCTCAAGGTCTGGGAAGTTCCGCAGGGAACGCGGATCGCGCGCGGCAAGCCGATCGTCAACCTGTTCCCGTTGGCTAGCGGCGAGAAGATCACCGTGGTGCTCCCGGTCAAGGCGTTCGAGGACAATTACTACGTCTTCATGGCGACCAGCCTGGGCACGGTCAAGAAGTCGCCGCTCAGCGATTTCTCGAACCCCCGCAAGGCCGGGATCATCGCGGTCGACCTCGACGAGGGCGACTACCTGATCGGCGCTGCCATCACCGATGGCGAGCACGACGTGATGCTGTTCTCCGACGCCGGCAAGGCAGTGCGTTTCGACGAGAACGATGTCCGGCCGATGGGCCGCACCGCTCGCGGCGTGCGCGGTATGAACCTCGAGGAAGGCCAGCGGGTGATCGCGATGCTGGTGGCCGAGAATGAGACCCAGTCGGTGCTCACCGCGACCGAGAACGGCTATGGCAAGCGCACGCCGATTACCGAATACACCCGTCATGGCCGCGGCACCAAGGGGATGATCGCGATCCAGACCACCGAGCGCAACGGCGGCGTGGTCGCCGCGGTGCTGGTCGAGGAACACGACGAGATCATGATGATTACCACCGGCGGGGTGCTGGTGCGCACCCGGGTGGCCGAGATTCGCGAGATGGGCCGTGCAACCCAGGGAGTGACGCTGATTGCCGTTGGTGAAGGCACCACGCTCTCGGGCGTGCAGCGGGTGCTCGAGACCGACGCCCTTGAAATCGGCCACGAAGGCGATCCGGACTCAGGCGGGATCGCCGCCGTCGGCCACGAAACCGGGTCAGAGGACGGCGCCGACGTTTCGTGAACGTAATCGTCGAGATCGTCGCGCCGATCGTCGCGCTGATCGCGGTTGGTTACGGGGCAGCCCGGTTCCGGGTCATCGACTCCGACGGGGTGCGCGCGCTGTCCGACGTCACCTTCATGCTGTTCCTGCCGGCGCTGCTGTTTGGGGCGATGGCGCGGACCGACTTCGAACACATCGCGCTGACCGCGCCCGGCGCCTACTTCAGCGCGGCGCTGGCGCTGTTCTTCACGGTGTTCGCGGTGCAGCGCTGGCGGGGCTACACCAACGATAATTCGGCGCTGCACGCCCTGGCAGCGGTGCTCTCGAACAACGTAATGCTCGGGATCCCGTTGGTGCGCCTGGCCTTCGGCGAGCAGGGTCTGGCGATCCTGCTGACGATCATCGCGATGCACGCTCTGATCCTGCTGACGGTCGCGACACTGGTGATCGAGTTCGGCCGCGCGATGGTGATTGCGCCCGACGCGCCCGTGCCTCCGGTGACGGCGCGATTGCTGGGCGCGCTCTGGCCAGCGCTGCGCGGCGCGGTGCTGCATCCCGTGGTACTGCCGATCGTGGCTGGGGTAGCCTGGTCGCTACTGCATTGGAGTCTTCCGGCGCCGCTCGATGCCGCCCTCAAGTTGATGGCCGCCGCTGCCGCACCGCTGTGCCTGGTGCTGCTCGGCGCCTCGCTTGCGCAACACGCCATAAGCGCGGGCTGGAGCGGGGTGATCGGGCTCTCGGCGCTCAAGATCATGGTCCATCCACTGCTGGTCTATTCCCTCGGGCGCTGGGTCTTCGGGCTGGACCAGCTCACGCTCGCGGTAACCACCATCGCCGCGGGGCTGCCAATCGGTGCCAACGTTTACCTGATGGCACAGCGCTATCGGGTCGCGCTGCCGGCGGTGAGCGGCGGGGTTACCCTCTCGACCGTGGTCTGCGCGCTAACGCTGCCGCTGCTGCTGGCCTGGCTGGGGTGATCTCGGCCACGACCCCACGGATCATCAATAATATTATCCATATAGTTATTGACGGTCGTGGTAGCGACGGTTAGCATCCCTGCTCAGTGGCGTCAGGAAGCCGCCGAAGGGCAATCTTTCCTGTGACTACAGTGGCAAGTGCGCAGATGTCCAATCCGATGCAGATCAAAACGATTATGGAGGCCTAAAAGCCATGAAACAGAAGATGACGCGATCCACCCTCGTAGTGTTGCTGGGCGCAGCCCTGGCACTGCCGATGGGTGCTCAAGCCCAGAAGTACAGCGCGGGCTCAGATGTGACGGTAGTCCAGGGTTTCAAGGCCGGAGGCGGGAGCGACGCGCTGGCGCAACTGGTCCAGCCGTATCTTGCCAAGGAACTCGGCGTCAACTTCGTCAATCGTTACCAGCCCGGTGCGACCGGCGCGATCGCCTGGACCGGCCTTGCCCGGCAAACGGCGGCCGACGGGGCGACGGTGTCGATTACCAATACGCCGATGCTCATGACGAACTACATCATGAACCCGACGATGCAGTATTCGATCGACGACCTGACGCCGCTGGCCAACGTGGTCACCGATCCAGGCGTGATCGTGGTGGGCAAGGACAGCCCGTACAAGAACATCAAGGACTTTCTCGCCGCCGTGCGCGCCAATCCCGGCCGCATCACGATCGGTAATTCCGGCGTTGGCGGTGACGACTTCTTCTCGGTAATCATGATCGAGAAGGCGTCCGGGATGAAATTCCAGCAAGTGCCGTTTGCCGGCGACGGACCCTCATGGACCGCCGCCCTGGCTGGCAAGATCGATGCGAGCGCCAATAACCTGGGCATCACGTTCCCGCAGGTCAAGGCCGGCAACCTGCGCGTGCTGGTCACCTTTACCGAGAACCGGGTACCGGAAATGCCCGACGTTCCGACCATGAAGGAACTGGGCATCGACGTTGTTGCCGGGTCCTCGCGTGGCTATAGCGCGCCCAAAGGCATCCCCGAAGAGGCCAGGAAGGAGTTCATCGCCGCCATGGGAAGGGTGATCAACAACCCTGACTTCAAGCGTGACGCTGCTGCCCGTGCGTTCGTGATCGACTACAAGGCTGGTGACGACTACATGAAATTCCTGAAGGACCAGGAGAAGGTGTTCATCCAGATCTGGAAGGAAGTCAAGGATCACGTCAAGAAATAAGCAGTCCGTTCGCGCAAGCATGGATCTGCCCCGGGGCTGCCACTAGTCGGATCCGGGCGCCGCCCATTACTGGAAGGGATCAAGGTGAATAGTTCCTTTGTCATCGGAATTGTGACGATCCTCTTTGCGCTGCTGCTGGGCACACAGACGACGGAACTGCCGGCGGTTGCCAAGCGCATGCCGGTGCTGCTGATCTGGCTGGTCGTCATCCTGGCCGCAATGATGATCGTCGAAGAGTTCATGAAGTGGCGCACTGCCCGCCGGAGCGCAGTGATCGCACCGATTGACCCGGACGAGGTTCTTCTGCCCGTCAACTGGCTGGTGCTGGTGTCGTTCGGAGCGGCGATCATCGCCTATGTCGCCTTGATCCCGATTGCCGGTTACCTGATAGTGACGCCCTTGTTCATCACCGGCTCGCTGCTGGTGAGCCGCACCATGTCGGCGCACCTGGCGGTGGTGATCGGAGCGCTTGCCACGGCCTTCATCTGGGCGGTCTTCATCTGGGCGCTGAACCTTCCGGTAGCGGTTCTGCCGATCCTGAAGTGATGCGCGAGGACCGTTGACCATGGAAAACACGTTTATCGTCACCGGGCTGCTCAACGCGATCAGCCCCTACAACATGATGTTCGCGGTGATTGGTGTCGCGCTTGGCCTGGTGGTGGGTGCGCTGCCGGGACTGTCGGCCACCATGGCACTGGCGCTGCTGCTGCCGCTCACCTTCAATCTGCCCCCCGAAACCGGGCTGAGCATGATGGCCGCCCTCTATCTTTCGGCCATGTACGGCGGCTCGATAGCGGCCATCATCCTGCGTACCCCCGGAACCCCGGCCGCTGCGGCGACCGTGATGGACGGTTTCCCGATGGGTGCCCGCGGTGAGGCCGGAAGAGCGCTCGGCATCTCGCTCTCGGCGTCACTGGTCGGCGGCCTGTTGAGCGGGGTCGCGCTGCTCACGGCCGCGCCCTTCCTCGGCAGGCTGGTGCTGATGTTCGGCCCGGTTGAACTCTTCGCGATCGCGGCGCTGGGAATCACGATGATCGGCACCCTCTCCAAGGGCTCGCCGATCAAGGGTCTGCTCTCGGGGGCGCTCGGATTGCTGCTGGCCATGGTCGGGATGGATCCCATGACCGGCACCGCGCGGTTCACGGCCGACAATATCAACCTCTATTCGGGGATTCCGTTCACGGTCGCGTTGATCGGACTGTTCTCCATTCCCCAGGCGATCGCTCTGGCCGAGCAGTCGCGCGGGGCGCAGCACATCGCCAACCAGATCAGCGACCGGATCCTGCCGCGCCTGAGGGAATTCGTGTCCATGTTTCCCAACATCCTGCGCTCGTCGCTGATCGGGATCGTCACCGGGGTCATACCCGGCACGGGCGGCGACACCGCAAGCTGGTTCGCCTATAACGAAGCCAAGCGCTTTGCCAAGGACAGCTCGGGTTTCGGCAAGGGTGATCCGGCCGGAATAGCGGCGCCGGAAGCCGCCAACAATGCCGTGGTCGGTGGTGCCCTGATCCCCACCATCGCGCTGGGCATTCCGGGCAGCTCATCGACCGCCGTGCTGCTCGGCGGCCTGATGGTGCACGGCATCATGCCGGGCCCGAACCTGCTCACCGAACACGGCGCAATCACCTACACGCTGATCTGGGCGGTCATCCTGGCCAATATCCCGCTGTTCCTGATCGGACTGGCGCTGACGCGGTTGTGCATCTACGTAACCATGGTGCCGAAGATGGTGGTTTCGCTGGTCATCGTGGTGCTCAGCATCATCGGCTCGCTGGCCATCAACAACAACATGTTCGATGTCTGGCTGATGCTTGGCTTCGGCGCGCTGGGCTACATCTTCGAGCGCGCCAAAATACCGACCGCGCCGCTGGTAATCGGCTTGGTGCTCGGGCCGCTGCTCGATAACAGCCTTTCGCAGTCGCTGCTGATCGGCTTTGGGAGCTGGGGCGTGTTCCTCGAGAGCCCGGTCGCGGCCGGACTGCTGCTGGTCGCGCTGCTGTCGATTCTCCAGGCGACGCCCTTTTTCCGGATGTTCTGGCGCAAGCGCCGCTCAGCCGACAATGACATCTTGTCGCCCTGATGGATCACGAGAACCGACAGGCCGACCCGCCGCATCGTGACCGCAACGCCGAGCAACTGATACGGCACGTGGTCGAGGAACTCGAGGAGGACATCGTCCTTGGGTACCTGCATCCGCGCGAGCGTCTCGTCGAGGACGATCTTCGGGCCCGCTTCAACCTCAAGCGGCACGTGGTCCGTCAGGTACTCCAGGAGCTCGAACAGATGGGTCTAGTCGAGCGCAAGAAGAACATCGGCGCGCTGGTCAAGTGCTACACGCCCAAGGAAGTCATCGACCTGTGCGGGGTCCGGGAGATCCTCGAGACCAACTGCGCGCGCCAGATTCAGCTACCGGTTGCGCCCGAGCGCCTCGCCGAACTGAGCGCCATCCAGCAGCAGCACGCCGCCGCCGCGCTCGCATCGGACCTGCGCACCGCGTTCCGCGCCAACATGGCCTTCCACAAAGCGTTATTTGCGTTGTCCGACAATGCCCCGCTTACCGAAATGATCGAAATCGCCGCGCAGCGTGCCCACCCGATCCGCTCGCTATCGATGATCTTCCCACACTACCTCCAGAAGGCGCAGGACGATCACCTGCAAATGCTCGAGGCATTGCGGGTTTGCGACCACCAACGCCTCGTCGGGTTGTGTCGCGACCACCTTGTCCCCTCGCGCGATGCCTACCTGGAGCAGCACCGCCGCCGGGCCGGCAAGCCGCAAACCGCGCCGAGCGTTGCCGAGGTGGCTGCGCCGCCGACCTGATCAGCCCGGCCCGCTTTGCCCCCGGCTACCGCCCCGCGTTCCTTCCGATCTCCAAACCAAGGATGGCTGACAAGTGATCAATATTTCCGACAAACGCATGACCGGGCCGATCATCCGACTGCACTCGAGCGACAACATCGTCGTTGCCCGGGCGGATGTCGGCATCGGCGACGCGATCGAAGGCGAGGGGATCGTCAGCCGCAGCCAGGTTCCGCCCGGATACAAGATCGCGACCAGGCTGATTCGGAAAGGCGAGCCGGTGCGCAAGTACAAAGTCGTGATCGGTTTTGCGGCCGTTGACATTGCGCCGGGCACGATGGTGCACAGCCACAACCTCGAATTTCGCGAGTTCGATCGCGACTACGCGCATGCCAGCGAATTCGCGCCCGTGGCGCTGCTTGAGGAGTCCCGGCGCGCGACGTTCCAGGGCATTTTGCGCCCCGACGGCCGGGTAGCAACGCGCAACTACATCGGCATTCTGTCCACGGTCAATTGCTCCGCGACGGTGGTACGCAAGATCGCCGACTGGTTCACGCCGCAACGGCTCGCCGACTATCCCAATGTCGATGGCGTGGTGGCGTTCAGCCATGCCCTCGGTTGCGGAATGGAGATGAGCGGTGAGCCGATGGCCTTGCTGCGCCGAACGATCGCCGGCTATGCGCGCCACCCCAATCTCGCGGGCGTGCTGATCGTCGGACTGGGCTGTGAACGAAACCAGCTTGCCGGTCTGATGGACGACGAGCGTCTCCAGGGCGGGCCGTCGCTGCACACCCTGGTGATGCAGGACAGTGGTGGCACGCGCCGCTCGATCGAGACCGGCGTCGCAGCGGTGAACGACATGTTGCCGGGCGCCAACCAGGCAGCGCGCAGCACGGTAGCGGCGAGCCATCTGATGGTCGGCCTGCAGTGCGGCGGATCGGATGGCTTTTCCTCCATCACCGCGAACCCGGCATTGGGCGCTGCGGTGGACATCCTTGCGCAGCACGGCGGCACGGCGATTCTCTCGGAGACGCCGGAGATCTACGGTGTCGAGCACACGCTGACGCGGCGCGCGGCCAGCCGCGCAGTCGGCGAGAAGCTGGTCGAGCTGGTGCGCTGGTGGAAGGATGAATACTCGGTGGGGCGCGACGTGCAGATCAACGGCAAAGTCAGCCCCGGCAACCAGCTGGGCGGACTGGCCAACATCTTCGAGAAGTCTCTCGGCTCTGCGATGAAGGGCGGCACCGGCCCCCTGATGGCGGTCTATCGATATGCCGAGCCGGTCCGGGCGCAAGGCTTGGTGTTCATGGATACGCCCGGTTACGACCCGGTGTCGGCAACCGGCCAAATCGCCGGCGGCGCGAATCTGATCGCATTCACCACGGGGCGTGGATCGATGTTCGGCGCCAAGCCGGTTCCCAGCATCAAGCTGGCGACCAACACGCCGATGTACCTGCGCCTCGAGGAGGACATGGACCTCAACTGCGGGGAAATTCTCGATGGCAACTGTTCGCTGCCGGAGATGGGGGAGCGCATTTTCCAGCAGATGCTCCGGACGGCCTCGGGCGAGCGCTCCAAGAGCGAGCTGCTCGGCCTGGGCGACAACGAATTCGTGCCCTGGCAGATCGGCGTCATGAGCTGAGGACGTCGTCAGATGAAGATTGTTGGCAATCAAATACGGATGGGCATATGACTGGCAATGACGAACCCAGGGGCTTGAAGAAGGGCCTCACGAACTACGGTGACATCGAGTTTTCGCTGTTTCTGCGCAAGGCCTTCATCAAGGGCGCGGGCTACACCGACGATGCGCTTTCGCGCCCCGTGGTCGGCATCATCAACACTGGCAGCGGGTTCAATCCGTGCCACGGCAACGCGCCCCAGCTCGTGGAGGCCGTCAAGCGCGGCGTCATGCTCGCCGGCGGCATCCCGATCGACTTTCCGACTATTTCGGTGCACGAGAGCTTCGCCTATCCGACGAGCATGTTTCTGCGCAACCTCATGTCCATCGATACCGAGGAGATGATTCGCGCGCAGCCGATGGATGCGGTGGTGCTGATTGGCGGTTGCGACAAGACGGTGCCGGCGCAATTGATGGGTGCGATTTCGGCGGGCGTGCCGGCGATCCAGCTGGTGACCGGGTCGATGCTGACCGGCTCGAACCGCGGCGAACGGGTGGGCGCCTGCACCGACTGTCGCAGATTCTGGGCGAGCTTCCGCGGCGAGGAAATCGACGCGCAGGAGATCGCCGCCGTGAACAATCAGCTGGTGGCCAGCGTCGGGACCTGCTCGGTGATGGGAACGGCCAGCACCATGGCCTGCCTTGCCGAGGCGCTGGGGATCATGCTG